>CALGIB010000676.1 GCA_937915955.1 uncultured Pseudomonadota bacterium | reverse complement strand
ATCGCTAAGTAGTTGGTTTTCTTTTGTTTGCACCCAGGTGTTCAAAACTGGAAGTAGATGAAGTCCCGAGAGCTGTCACGGGCGAACAGAGCGAGGAGGACCAAGGCCGCCGCCCACAGTGTGGTGTGCACCGGCAGCGACCAGGGGCCCGTCCTTCGGGACCGGAAGGCCCGGCCGGCAAGGCCACCGAGCAGCAGGAAGGCCGCGCCGGCCAGGGACAGGGTGACCACCACCGAAGCGACCACCTGCTCGAACCAGGTCCCGCCCAGCGGGTTGCGGGTCAAGTGTTGCAAGAGATCGTTCAGGTCCGGCTCACGGAAGATGAGCCAGCCGACGCAGGTCAGCGGGAACATGAGCGCGACGCCCAGCCAGCGGGCTTCTCTTCGGGCACGCAGGCGCTCGGGGACGAGGGACCGGCCGCCCCGCCAGATCAGCAAGAGCGCTGCGTGGTAGGCGCCCCAGACCACGAAGTGCCAGCTCGCCCCGTGCCAGAGGCCGCTGAGCAGCATCGCCCCGAGCGTGGCCGCGACGGTCCGCGCGGGTCCGGATCGGTTTCCGCCCAGGGGGATGTACAGGTAGTCGTGGATCCAGCTGGACAGGCTGATGTGCCAGCGCCGCCAGAACTCGCTGGGGCTGGCGGCCGCGTAGGGCGCGTCGAAGTTCTGACGCAGCTCGAAGCCCATCATGCGGGCCATGCCTCGGGCCATGTCGGTGTAGCCGGAGAAGTCCGCAAGGATCTGAACGGCGAACCCCAGCGTCGCCGCGTAGATCAGCCAGCCTCCAGGCTCGTCCAGCGCGTAGACCCGGTCCACGTACAGGCCCAAGGTGTCCGCGACGACCAGCTTCTTGACGGCGCCCCAGAGCATGAGCGTCAGCCCGGAGAGGACGCGCTGGCCGTCCCAGGTCCGCCGCTGCTCGACCTGGGGCAGCAGGTCCCGGGCCCGCTCGATGGGTCCGGCGGCCAGCTGCGGGAACATGCAGACGAAGGTGGCGTAGTCCAGGAAGTCCCGCCGCGCGGAGATGCGGCCTCGGTACACGTCGATGGTGTAGGACAAGGTCTGGAAGGTGAAGAAGCTGATTCCGACGGGCAGCAGGATGCCCAGCGTGCCTCCGCCCAGCCCCAGGGCCTGGAGGTTGGCGAGGAAGAAGTCCAGGTACTTGAAGGCGCCCAGCAGGCCCAGGTTGCCTGCCACCGAGAGTCCGAGCAGCAGCCGCCGGTGCGCTGGGAAGCGTCCCATGCCGAGCGCCAGGCTGTAGTCCAGGACCGTCGAGAAGCCGACCAGCGCCAGGAACCAGGGATGGACCCAGCCGTAACAGACCAGGCTGGCGAGCAGCAGCCAGCCGTTCTGCCAGCGGCGCCCTGGGAGCAGCCAGTAGACCAGCAACACGACGGTGAGGAAGACCGGAAAGGTCCAGCTGACGAAGGACAAGGGCGGCCCGGGGAAGGCGCCAGCGTACCGCTTCCGTCACGCCTTGGTCGGTCTGGACTGGCTTGCTGCCCGGTACTGCAGGCCGTAGCATCGAGCGAATGTCCTCCACCCCTCTCGCCGCCGCGACGACCGCGACGACCGCGGCGTCTGAGGCGGTAGGTCCCAGGGCCCTGCTGCTCGACCTCTGGGATCGCGGCCTCGCCGGCCTCGTGCTGGGCTTCGCGTTGGCGCTCGTGATCACCGCGCCGGTGTGGACCTCGGGCGAAGAGCTGATGCTGGCTCATCAGAACCTGGACGTCTGGGCCCACGCCTGGGGCATGCACTGGGTCGTCGACTCGCTGGTCCACCTGCGGATCCCCTGGGAGATCACGGGCGCCTCCTTCCCCGAGCGCCGCGTGCTCTGGTACATCGACCCGCTGGGCGCGCTGCTGATGGCGCCGGTCACGCTGCTGGCGGGCTCGCGGGTGGCCTGGAACACCGAGATCTTCCTGCAGATCGTGGCCAGCGGCTTCTGCGGCTGGGGCATGGGCAAGGCCTGTGGGGGGCGAGGCTGGCTGGCTGGCACGGCGCTGGCGACGATGCCGTTGATCCAGACGGAGATCTGGAACGGCGTGATCGAGGCGGCCTGGGTCGCGCCCATCGCGGGCGCGCTCTGGGCGGCGGCCCGGCGCTCTCGGCTCACGGGGGTCCTGCTGGGGATGGCGGGGCTGGCCACGCCCTACCACGGCATCGGGGCGGCGCTGCTGGTGGCCGCCGTGGTGGTCCTCGGGGGCACCCAGGAGGGCCGCGCGCAGGCGGGGGTGGCGATGCCCTCGTGGCGAGAGCGCGGGGTGGACCTGGCCTGGGTCGTGGGGCTGGCCGTGGTGGTGGCGCTGCCCCACTTCGCGCTCATCCGGGCTGGGTTCGAG
>CALGIB010000675.1 GCA_937915955.1 uncultured Pseudomonadota bacterium | reverse complement strand
GCGAGCGATGAAGATCGGGAGCTTCACGTGAAGCTTGATCTCACACATCTCGAAGGGCGAGGTGTGGCGGTGCCGCATCAGGTAGCGGATCAGGCCGCGATCCTGGCGCAGGGCCTTGGTGCCCTGGCCGTAGCTCACGCGCGCGGCCTGCACGATGGCGCTGTCGTCGCCCATGTAGTCGATGCAGCGCACGAAGCCGTGGTCCAGGCACCCGATCGGCTCATACAGGAGCTCCTCGAGGGCCGTTACGGTGGCGCGCCGCGTGGAGCGGGTCTGGGCGCGGGCGGCGTCGATCTGCTCTCGCAGCTCTGGGGTCAGCTTCATGGTCTGGGCACCTCGACGGGGTATGGTCCCTAACCACTATTTGAGACATCGAGGCACGCCATGTCCGCGGATGAACTGGCACAGAAGGCCATGATCGCCCTCAACGGGGGCCAGCCCGAAGAGGCCCGTGAGCTGCTGCAGCAGGCCATCGCAGAGGCGGATCGACCCCGCCCGGATCTGCTGCAGGGGCTGGCCGTCGTGCAGCTCCAGCTGGGCCAGTCCGAGCAGGCCCAGGACCACCTGGTCAAGGCCATCGAGCTGGGCTGGCAGCACGGCGCGCCGCCCGAGTTCCTGGCGCACGCGACGCTGGCGCTGGCCGCCGCGCACGAGGATCAAGACAGGCCCGGCGCGGCGCTCGAGGTCTACGAGCAGCTCTATGAGATCGAGGTCGCCCACTCGGGCCGCGCCCAGCACGCTCACCTGCTGCTGGCCATGGGCCGCGTGGACGAGGGCCTGGCCGAGCTGAGGCGCTACGGCGAGCTCTGCAAGGACGGACCCGAGTACGTCGCGGCCGTCGAGGCGCTGACCAAGGCCGTCCGCGGCTGGATCGCCAGCTGCCGCTCGCCCAGGGACTTCCTGGTCGCCCACCGCGAGTCCTACGTCGAGTTCTTCGACGACAAGGCCAAGGAGATGGAGGCCCAGGGCTGGATGGCCGAGCCCGCGCGCATGCAGCGGGCCCCCGACGGCGAGATCGTGCCGCTGATCCCCGAGGGCGCGCGGCCCTACGCCGCCATTCGCGTGGACCTCGCCTCCCCCGAGGGGGGCGCCGGCCAGATCGGTGACCAGCCCATGGTCGTGGCGATCTCGGGCTTCGAGGCGCTGGCGCGGGCGCCGCTGCTGCTGCCGGTCGAGGGCACGCCCTTCCCGGTGGCCGTGTCGAGCCAGACGCCCTGGGATCAGCTGCCCATCCACGTGCTGCTGCACGAGGGCGACGCCGTCGCGCTGCTGGAGCCGCTGATCGCCGACTGGTACACCGAGGGCTTCAACGGGCGCTTCGGCAGCCCCACCGGCGGGCGCTTCCACTACATCAGCGACCTGGAGCCCAAGCGAGGCGGCCGCGGCCTGACCTTCTGCGTGGACATGGGCCGCGCCAGCCTGCTGGCGGTCGAAGACCTGCTCGATCGGCTCGAGGTCCTGCACCGCGTACACGGCGTGCAGCAGGTGATCCTGGGCCGGGGTCACCTCCCCGAGGGCTGAGCCGCTAGAGCACGCCCTCGAAGAGCCCCCAGCAGGCCACGTCGCCCCAGGTCGTCAGGCCGCAGGACAGCATCGCGCCTGCGCTGACGCGCGCCCAGTCCGCCTCGGCCGGGGTGGACTGGCCGAACACGTCGCTGCCCCAGCAGGTCAGCGCGCCGTCCTCGCTCAGCGCGCAGGTGTGGCGCCGTCCGGCGCTGATCTGGACGGCCTTCGACTCGAGCACGGGGGTCTCGCTGACCTGGCCGTAGTCGGCCGCGGTGCCGTCCTGCATGCCCCAGCAGTGCACCTGCCCCTCGCTGTCCAGGCCGCAGGTGTGCAGGCCCCCGGCGCTGACGGCGACCAGTGTGGGCTCCTCGGGCGGCGTGGACTGGCCGTAGTCGTCCTGGCCCCAGCAGCTCAGCCCTCCGGCGCCGTCCACCGCGCAGACATGGTGGTCCCCGGCGCTGAGGCCGATCCAGGTCGTGCCGCTCTCGTCGGGCTGAGGGGCCTCCTGACCCCAGCAGGTGATCGCCCCGTCGCGCAGGCCGCAGCTGAAGTCCTGTCCGGCGCTGACGGCCATCCAGCCGGTCTCCTCGGGCTCGGGGGCCACGCCCTCGACCCCCCAGCAGGCCACGCTCGTGTCCTCGAGGATCGCGCAGGTGTGCAGCGCACCGGCCGAGACGGCCACGCCGTCGAAGTCGCCGTTGAGCGCCTCGTCGTCGCTGGCGTCGCAGAACAGCCCGCCGTCGACGTAGGCCCCGCACGCGTGGGCTCCCCCGGCGCTGACCGCCTGGAAGGGCTGGGAGAGCTGGATGCACTCGCCCCGATGGGCCACGCTGCCCTCGGGACACGCCGTCGCGCAGGCCAGCGCGAGCAGGATCAGGGGATGACCAGCCAGGTCATGGCCGCCCAGGCGCCCGCCGCCGCGGAGAGCGGGATGCTCAGGTTGTCGTCGATGCGACGGCTGAAGAGCTCGGCCAGGGCCGCCAGCCCCGAGGCCAGCGCGCCGACCACGACGCCCTCGGCCAGGCTGACGGCGGGGTGGGCCACAGCCAGCAGTCCCCAGGAGGCCAGCAGTCCGACGACGAAGAAGGCCAGGGTGCCTTGGAGCGAGCGGCCGTTGACCAGCCTGGTCTTGCCGAAGCGGCGGCCGACCAGGGCCGCGGCGGGGTCGGCCAGCGCCAGGACGATCGCGCCGATCGCGCAGATCAAGTGGCTTCCGGAGAGCGAGAGCAGGAACAGCGCGGTGCAGAACCAGGTCGACGAGTTGACGCGGTGGGTCTCGTGCGGGTGCGCCACCTTGCCGAGCAGCTTCATCAGCACGGCGTTCCAGCTGGGGAAGAAGCGCCGGGACAGCTCCAGCGTCCAGGCGGTGGCCAGCCAGGTGCCGGCGATGGCCTGCAGCACGCCGACGCTGGGGATCGACTCGATCAGGACCACCGCGGTCATGCCGCCGCACATGTGCAGGATGTTCCGCGAGTAGTTCGTCGGGCGCAGGCTGGGCAAGTGGATATCGAAGGCGCCGAGCTCGGCCGCCAGGGCCTCGTAGGCGGGCTGCAGCTGCATCCGGAAGTCCTGCCAGGACTGCTCGAGGTCCCCCTGTGTGGGGGGCGCGTGCCGCTGCAGGAGCTGCTCGAGCTCGCGCAGCCGGTTGCGCAGGTCCGCCAGCGAGTGCTCGCTGAAGCTGGCGGCCAGGAGCTGGTCGAGGCGTTGCTGCAGCTGGGCCAGGCGATCGTGGAAGGTCTGGGCCAGCTCCGTCGACCACCGCGCCGGGTCGATGTCGTGCAGCAGAGAGCGCAGGTCCAGAGCGAGCTCGTGACTCTGCAAGGCCAGGCTTGCTGTCATGGGGGAACCATAACCAGCCGCGAGGCCCCCGCCGAGCGTCCGAGGACGCTCCCAGCTGTGCTCGATCGCTCAAGTTTGCCGCTACCGGGCCCGAAATGCACAGGACCCCTTGCTCCTCGGCCCTCGTGGACCTAACTTGGCCCGGCCAATCTCCAGGAGTGCGACCGCCCATGAGCGACGCCGACACCCCCAAGCCCCGCCTCGAAGACATCTCCCCCGACGACATGCCGCCGGATGACGAATACCTCCCGATGGACGAGCTCCTGCACCTGCGCGCGATCCTCCGCGAGCGGGCGGCTGAGCTGCTCGAGAACGGTCGTCAGAGCATCTCGGACCTGACCGAGCAGAAGGAGCTGGACGCCGACGCCGTGGACCAGGCCGCGAACGAGTCTGACCGCGGCTTCTCGCTGCGCCTGGCCGATCGCGACCGCCTGATGCTCCGGAAGATCGGCAAGGCGCTCGAGCGCGTCGACGACGGCGAGTACGGGATGTGCGAGAGCTGCGGCGCGCCCATCACCTACCGCCGCCTGCTGGCTCGCCCTGTCGCCACGCTCTGCATCGACTGCAAGACGACGGCCGAGCAGCAGGAGCGCCGCCGCTGGGACTTCTAGCGGTGGCTCACTCATGATCGACCTGTCTCTGGCCCCCAGGCTCGAGGAGCTTCGCCGGCTGGGCTTCGAGCTTGCCCGCGATCGTGACGACGAGGTCGTCGCCGTGCGCTGCAAGTGGCACTGGGACATGGCCATGCGCCTGACCACCGTCGTGCGGCTGCGGCGGGTCGAGCACCTCAGCAAGCTGGACCTGGCCGGCCAGCAGCAGACGCTCGAGCGCGTCGCCGAGGAGGTCGATCCGTCGGTCCTGCCCCGCGGCTTCCAGCAGGGCCGCCAGCTGATCGACATCTGGGTCTGCGACTCGGCCGAGGAGGGCGCGGTCCGGTACTGCCAGGACACCGTCGGCAAGGGCATGGGCCTGGCCTGGCACCCCGTCTGCGTGACGCCTGAGGCCAGCACCTACGCGCCGATGCCGATCTGGGGGCTCGCGCTCTACGCCAAGAACGAGCACATCATGCAGCGCGTCGGCGCCATGGACGGGCCCGCGGACGAGCCCATCGCCAAGGTCGGCCTGGGCCTGGCCATCCTGGTCTTCTACCCGAGCTTCGTGGGGCTCACCCTGGTCTTCTGCGGGCTGCCGGCGCTGATCCCGGTGGCGGTCTGGTTCTTCGAGAAGGACAAGACGCTCAAGCGCCTGGACGGCTGATTCCTTGGGGGGAGCCCCTGCCAGCCTCAGTCGGTGAAGCAGGCCAGCGGGCCCAGCTTGGCCCAGGGCTTGTCCTCGCTGTTGACCAGGACGCGGTCGCGCGCCGTCAGCACCTCGACGCCGCGCTTTCCCACCACGATGGTGTGCTCGAACTGCGCGGAGAGGCTGCCGTCGCTGGTCACGGCGGTCCAGCCGTCGTCCAGCTCGTGGCAGCGCCAGTCGCCCAGGTTGATCATGGGCTCGATCGTGAAGCACATGCCGCGCTTGAGCTTGGGGCCGGTGCCCGGGCGGCCGACGTGGGGCACAGACGGCTCGGAGTGGAAGGTCTTTCCGATGCCGTGGCCGCAGTAGGCGCGCACGACCGAGCAGCCCTGGGCCTCGGCGTAGACCTGGATGGCGTGGCCGATGTCCCCGACCCGGGCGCCGGGCTTGCCGGCCGCGGCCAGGCCCAGCTCCAGGCACTCTCGCGCCACCTCGACCACGTGCTGGGCCTGAGGCGAGGGGTCGCCGACGTAGAAGGTCGCGCTGGTGTCGCCGTGCCAGCCGTCCTTGCGCGGCAGCACCGGCGTGACGTCGATGTTGACGATGTCCCCGTCCTTGAGCACGTAGGGGCCGGGGATGCCGTGGCAGACCACCTCGTTGGGCGAGGTGCAGCAGCTCCTGGGGAAGCCGTTGTAGTTCATGGGTGCGGAGCGGGCGTGGCGCGCCTCGGTCCACTCGTCGATCAGGCGGTCCAGTTCGTCCGTGGTCACGCCCGGCTTCACGTGCGGGGCGATCATGCAGAGGAGCTCAGCGGCCAGCTTGCCGGCCCGACGCATGCCTTCGATCTCGGCGCCAGAGTGGATCTTGATCACGGGGGTGGGTCTCCGGCGCCCCTTGTAGCTAAGAGGGCTGCACCATGCACAGCTTCCAGACCCACACCGAGCTCTTCGTCCCCCGCGAGCGCGTCTTCGACGCCTGGCTCAGCGAGCGGGACCAGTCCCTGATCACCGGCGCCCCCGCCATCATCGAGCCCCGGCTCGGCGGCCTGTTCAGCCTCTGGGGTGGCTCGGTCCGAGGCCAGATCGTCTTCATGAAGCGGCCCGACGTCATCGCCCAGACCTGGCGCACGGACGACTTCGAGTCCCACGACGAGGACAGCCGCCTGGAGCTGCGCTTCCTGGCCACGGCCATGGGCTGCCAGCTGCAGATCACCCAGGACAAGATCCCGGCGCGCAGCCACCAGCAGTTCATCCACGCGTGGACCACCGTGCTGATCCCGGCGCTCAAGGCGTGGGCGGTGCCGACGGTGAACTGAGCCCTGGCGCTACTCGGCCGCAGCCACCTGGCTGGGCCCGACCACGAAGCGCCCCTGCTCGGTGCGCCCGAAGTTCTCGGGCCGGTACATCTCCTCGGCCGTGGCGGCGGGGTGGCTGTAGGTGCCCGGCGTCGTGGCGCGCGCGACGTAGCTGTAGGTGTGCACGCCTGCGGGCATCCAGTCCGCGTAGAGCTGGACGCGGTCGTCCAGGATCTCGCGGTGGTTGAAGACCCAGTCGGACCAGGTGCGCCCGTCGTCGGCCGCCGTGTCCTCGAAGCCGCCGTAGTAGCCGCCGTAGCCGCCGCTGTCTCCGCCCTCGTCTCCCAGGCTCGAGGCCGAGGTCGCGAAGAAGGTGTTGACAGCCTCCAGGCCGGCCGGGAGGGGATCGACGATGGCCACGTAGGTGCGGTCGATGGGGGTGCTGATGCGCAGGTCGACCTGCACCAGCGAGCCCGGCGTCACTTGGCTCTGGGTGCCCTCGCCCTCCAGGAGGGTCAGGGTCCGCGAGACCGTGAAGCCGGCGTCCCGGGCGGGCAGCACGTCCTTGCCGTAGGCCAGGCGCAGCTCGTAGTACAGCCGGCCTCCCTTGGGCTCCAGGCTGAGCTCGGCGCTCTCGATGTCGTCCATCGGCACGAAGAGCTCGGCGCTGCGCTCACGGGCGAAGCTGGCCTCGAGGATCTTGCGGCCCCCCTGCTTGACGATGGCCCCGGCGGCCTGGTCCTTCTCGTAGACCTCGACGTAGCGGGCCAGTGCCTGGAAGGACTTCAACGTGGTGTAGGTGTTGCCCCAGTGACCCCGCTCGCGGCTGGCCACGAGACCCTCGGCGAGGCGGGGCAGGAGCGTCTGCTGCGGGTAGGCGGCCACGAGCGCGCGCACAGCTGCGGCGGTGGGGCCCATGTCCCCGTCCATCAGCGCGGACCAGCGGCTGGCCTCGGGGTCCTGCACGATGGCCCGGGTGGCCTCGACGTACAGGTTGCTCTCGAGCTCCCCGCGCAAGGCGGCGGTGCGGCTGTCCACCCCGGTGGTCAGCGCGATGGCCTCGAGCAGCTCGGCGCGGCCGGTCAGGCTCAGGCGCTCGCGCTCCTCGTACAGGCGGCTGTTCCAGCCGGCGTCGCCCTCGCCGACGCGGGCCAGGGTCAGGGCGACCCGGGCGCGGGCGGACCAGATGGTGCCCTCGCTCCACCACGTCGGGGTCCAGCGGCCGTCCAGGAAGCCGCGCAGGAAGGTGATGGTCTCGGGGCGGGGGCCTTCGCCGAGGCCGGCGCGCTGGGCCTCGTGCAGGACCTCGGCCAGGTGCGCGGTGGCGAGCACGCTGGGCTCGCGCTGGCCCGGCCAGTAGCTGTAGCCGCCGCTGGCCAGCTCGAAGAGCTCTACCCTCGCCAGGCCCGCGCCGACGATGCTGTCCAGGTCGGCCAGGGCCTCGTCCCGCTCGAAGCCGAGCTCCTTGGCGAGGATGGCGGCCAGCAGCCTTGAGCTGGTCTGCTCCAGGCAGCCGTGCGGGTAGTCGATCAGGTAGTCCAGGCTGGACTCGGTGCCGACCAGGACGCTGGGCGAGAGGCTGATCGTCAGGCCGCCGACGCCCTGCGGGGCGTCGGGCACCAGGGCCAAGGTCTCGCTCATGGTCTCGGTCCCGCTGCCCGCGGTCGCGACGGTCTCCACCGGCACGGGTCGCAGGACGGGCACCTTGGCCTCGACGCGATCGCGGTCTCCGCCGGCCTCGACGTCGAAGTGGAAGGTGGCCACGCCGACGACGGGCTCGCTCAGGGCGAAGGGCACCTCGAGGGCGCCGTGGGCGGGCACGGTCACGGTGACGGGCGAGCCCGCCAGCTCGATGCCGAAGGCGTCCGCGGTCACGGCGACCTGGCGCGCCTCGTCGCGGTTGTTGTGCACGACCACGCCCGCGGTGGCCTGGTCCCCGACCCGGAAGACCCGGGGCAGGGCGGGGTTGGCGATCAGCGGGCGGCTGACCTGGATCTCGCGCTCGGCCGAGCCGAAGGCCTCCTCGCCGTCCTCGATGACGACCATGATACGGAAGGTCGTCAGGTTGTCGGGCAGCTCGAAGTCCAGCGTGGCCTGGCCCTGCTCGTCGAAGACGACGTCGGGCTCCCACAGCGGCGTGGTCTCGAAGCGGGTGCGCATGGCGGGGCCAGAGTCGCCGCCGCCGCCGCCGGGAGGGGCCCCCTTGGCCAGCAGGCTGCCGCGATCCACGACGCGGGTGCGGGCGTCCGCGGTCCGCACGTTCAGGGTCCGTCGCGCCCAGAAGCGGCCGAAGGGCTCGGGGGTGGTGTAGGCGGTCAGGCTGAGCACGCCGTGGTCCACGGCGTAGACGACGGCGCGGGCGCCGGCGGCGGGCTCGTCGCCCCGGGTGGCCTTCAGGTTCAGCGTGACCCGCTCGCCGGGCTGGAAGATGTCCCGGCCCGGGTCGATGTCGACCTCGACGCGGCGTCCCTCGGGGCTGACGTCCAGCTCGACGTAGCCCAGGTACCAGCTGGGCATGCCCGCCTCGGGGCTGTCCGCCGGGGGAGCGCCCTCGGTCAACAGCACGCTGACGTAGACGTTGGGCGCGTGCTCGTCGGAGAGCGGGATCTCGATGGTCTCGGCCTCGCTCTCCAGCGTGACGACCTCGCGGTAGAGCAGCCGCTCGCGCTCCACTGTCACCAGGGCCTTCATGCCGGCCTTGGGCGCCTTGATCAGCACGCGGGCAGTCTCGCCGGGGGCGTAGCTGCGCTTGTCCGCGACCAGCTCGACCTGGTTGTCGTCGCCGCGGGCCCAGGTGGCCCCTGGGCCGGCCACGTACAAGCCCAGCTCCGTCCGGGTGGCGCGGCCCTCGCTGTCCTGGGCCTTGGCCTGGAAGACGTAGTAGCCGCCCTGATCGGGGGTGAAGCCGACCCGCTTGGGCTGCGCCTCGGTGGTGACGGTCTGGCTGTGGACCTGCTCGTCGTTGGCCGTGCTGACCCACTCCCAGCGGCCGTCCATGCCCTTCTGGCGGATCGTGTCCCAGCTGCGGCGCTGGACCGTGAACTCCACCGGCGTGTTGCGCAGGAGCTGCCCCTCGGGGGACAAGGCGACCAGCTCCATGGTGGCGCCCTCGCCGGCCTTGCCCAGGCCGGTCACGCCGCGCAGGCCCAGGTAGACCGCGCTGGGGTGGACGGTCACGTGGCTGCGGTTGGACAGCGCGCGGCGGGCCTCGTCGGTGACCTGCACCTCGACCTCGACCGTGCGGGTGACGGGCTGGTCGGTCTGGGGCACGGTCAGCGTGATCGGCAGGGATCCGTCCGGCTCGAGCTGGGTCTGGCCCTCGGCCAGCAGCTCGGCGGGGGTGTACTCGCGGTCCCACCAGGCCTGGCTCTCGTCGCCGCCGACCGTGAACTCCTCGAAGCCCGGGATCGAGGGCTGGATCTCCAGGGTGCGGGCGCTCCAGTGGGCCGAGGCTCCGCCCATCGCGGCGCCGAACAGGTAGCTGCCCTGGCCCGTGACGGTGAACTCCTCGCCGACCAGCGCGTGCTCGGGCCCCGCGACCTCGACCCGGAAGGTCGGGGCCCGGTAGGCGAACACGGGCACCTGCACGTACCAGGAGCCCTTGTCCTGGACGCCTGCGGCCTCGAGCTCGATGGTGCAGTCGGCGGCGCCGCTGGCCATCTCCTCGGGGAGCTGCAGATCGAAGCTCAGGCGGCCCCCGTCCAGGCGGCCCTTGCCCTCGGCCAGCTCGGCCCCCCGGGCGTCCTCGCACCACCACTCGACGGGGCCCTCGGCGATGTCCAGCCCGGTGGCGTGGGCCACGCGCACGCTGCCGGCGACGTGCACCTCGTCGCCGGGCTTGTAGACCCCGCGGTCCGCGAAGAAGTGACCTCGCAGATCGAGCTCGTCGTCGGGCCCCGAGGTGCTGACGTCGAAGTCCCAGACGTCCAGCCGGTGGGGGTCCTCGCTGCTGGTCAGCGAGGCGTCGCCCTGGTGCTCGACCAGCGCGATGATGTCCTCGTCCCAGTAGCGCCAGCCGGGCTGGATGACGTCGTTGCTGTTGGCCAACCCGTCCGCGTCGGTCAGGCCGCTCCAGATCTTCTTGCCGCCGCGGTACAGGGTGACCGAGGCCGCCTCGACGGGCTCGGCCTGGCTCAGGCTGGTGACCCAGACCTCGACGCCGCCGGGGTGCACCTTCAGCGTGGTGCCCAGGTCGGTGACCTGCAGCAGGGCCTTGTTGTAGTAGGGCTCGTTCTGGTAGTTGGCCCAGTCGGGGCTCCAGGTCTCGACCAGCACGAAGCCGTGGCCGGTCTCGCCCAGGTGCTCGGCGAGGTCGATGGTGTCGACGTGCACGCGGTCGTCGAGGTCACGGCCCTCGAAGAGCGTGCTGTGCCCGCTCAGGCGCCGCTGGCTGCGGCTGAAGGTCGAGTAGTCGCCCATCATCCGCATGGCCTCGGCGGGCTTCAGGGACTCCACGCCGACGTGCAGGCTGCGCACGTTGCGGGTCCGGGTGGGCAGCTCGGTCGCGTTGTTCGCGGGGTAGATCCGGGCGCCTGACGCGGCGTCGACCATGGGCCGCAGGTGCCCGGTGGTGAAGCTGAACTCCAGCGGGGTCGCGTAGGCCTGGCCGTGGGTGTCCTCGGCCCCCTTGTCGAGCTGCACCTTGTAGGTGGTCATCGGCGCCAGGCGCAGGCTGTAGGTCCAGTCGCGCCAGGAGTAGGCCCGCGCGGGATCCCAGCCGTCCGGGGGCTCGGGCGTGATCGTCATGCGGCTGGCGATCTCCTCGGCCTCGGTGACCGTGGCGAGCTGCAGGCGGAGGGTGGTGTAGGGGTCGACCGAGGTGCCCGTCGGGCCGAAGTCCAGGACGTCGGCGGGCGGGTAGGTCCGGAAGCCGAACTCCATGGGCTCGTCGCCGCCACGGGCGCCCTCCAGGCCCGAGAGGCCCGGCTCGATGACCAGGGAGTAGGCGGTGTCACGCTCCATCGGCGCGCTCAAGGCCACGGCCCGCTCGAGCTTCCTGGGCAGGCGCTCGCTCTCAAACTTCGCCGGGTCTGGGCGCTCGGCCTTGACCCGCAGGGGCTTGCCGCCCTCGCCGCTGAGCGTCACGAGCTGCTGCACGTCGCGGGGGTCCACGGGCTGATCGAAGACCAGCAGGAGGGGCCGGTCGGGGTCGGCCTGCTCGCTGTCGTTGCTGGGGCTGGACCAGGACAGCGCCGGGCTGGCCGTGGCGAAGCTGAAGGCCAGATCCACGCTCAGGGCGGTGCCGTCCGTGGCCGCGACGCCCTTGTCGACGGTGCAGTTGACCTGGGTGGAGCGAGGGAAGTGCCCGCCGTTGGGCAGGAAGACCGCGGTGGTCGTGCCCGCCCAGCGCGCCTCGCCGGGGCTGTCGCAGGACAGGGGGACCTTGGCCGCGCCCAGCTCGCCCAGCGGGATCATGGGCCGCTCGAAGACGACCACGGCCTGGCGCGGTCGGTGCTGCTCGCCGGTGGGGCCGACCATCAGGACCTTCAGGCCGTCCCCGAAGTCCATGGACGGCGGGGCCAGCTCGCCGGGGCCGATCGGGCCGATCTCCCCCACGGGACCCTCGGCGACCACCTTCAGGCGGGTGCCGCCCGACGCCTCGAGGGTGGCTTCGGTCTTCGTCTCGAGGGCGCCGTCCCCGGAGCACGACATCGCGATGAGCAGCAGCACAGAGGCCTCCCCCGCGAGGGTACTCCGGATAGGACGAGGGAATGACCGGACCCTGGCCCCATCCTCATCGCGCCTTCGTCGAGCCGCTGCCCGAGCGCTGCGAGGTGCTGGTGGCCGGGGGGGGGCTGGCGGGCGTCGGGGTGGCGCTGTTCCTGGCCGAGGCGGGCGTCGACGTGCTGCTGGTCGAGGCCGGGGACAGGCTCGCCTCGGGGGCCACGGGCTGCAGCGGAGGGCTGCTGCAGGTGGGCACGGCCGAGCACCCCCATCGGCTGATCGGCGCCCTGGGCCTGGCCCGGGCTCGGGACTACGTGGCGCTGTCCCGTCGCTCGGTGGCGCTCCTGCGCGAGCGGGCCCCGGTGAGCGAGGGCGGGCTGCGCGTCGGCGTGCGCGACGAGGCCCGCGAGATCGAGCAGGCCGTCCGCGCCTCTGAGCAGCTGGGGCTTCCGTCCGAGCTCTGGTCCGTCGAGGACGTCGCGGCCCTGGGCTGCGCGGGGCTGGGTCCGGCGCGCTTCGTCCCCGAGGACGGGCTGTTCGACCCCGTGACGGCGGTCGAGGCCTTGGCGACCCAGGCGGTCGAGGCGGGCGCGCGCGTCCGCACCGGGGTGGCGCTGCAGGGCGTCGACGAG
>CALGIB010000674.1 GCA_937915955.1 uncultured Pseudomonadota bacterium | reverse complement strand
CCCCCGCCCAGAGCCGTTAGGATCCGGGCCCCGTGAGCTCCGACGTCCGCCAGATCCTGCGTTTCCTGACCGCCCTGCTGGCGCTGCTCGGCTTGGCGGCCCTGGCCGGAGGCCTGCTCGGCGGGTGGCCGATGCTCTTCGGACCGGGCCTGATGGCGCTGCTCGCAGCCACCGCGACGCTGCTGTCCAGCTGGTCCCTGAGCCGCCGACTGGCCGAGACCCAGCCACTGCGGCCCCCGCAAGGACGCTTCGGCCTCGGCCCGCTCACCCTCCTCCTCCGCAACGGCCTGGACCCCCTCCAGCTCCTGGGCGGGCTGGGCCTCCTGGGTCTGCTCGCGTGGCTCATCCAGCCCCAGGATTGGGCCACTCCGACCCAGCTCACCCCGCGCCTGCAGTGGCTCAGCCTCGGCTCGGCCCTGCTGGTGGTCACCTCGCTGGCGGCGATCGCCCGCTACCTGCGGGACACCCCCGGGCTGCCCGAGGCCCCGGCCCTGGCGCGTCACCTCCGGGCGACCGCAGCCCTGACGCTCCTCGCCGCAGCCCCCCTCGCCGCTCGCCTGGCGGACTGGCCTCAGCTCCAGCTCGAGCCCTCTCTGGCCAGGATCCTGCTGGCTCTGCCGGCCCTGGCGGCCGCCGAACTGGCCCTCCGAGCAGCCCTCAGGCTGGCTCGCTGGAAGCGCTGGACCCAGTGCGACCGCCCCACCCAGCCGGCCGGCATCGATCTGGTCCCGCTGGCGCTCTTCTTCTCGGGGCCCAACCCCGTCACCAGCGTCTTCGACGCGCTCGAGTCCTTCTTCGGCATCGACCTGAAGGGCACCTGGGCGCTCCGTTACGTTCGCCGCAGCATGGAGCCCCTGGCCGCCCTGATGCTGCTGGCCGCTTGGGCCAGCACGGGGGTGCTGACGGTCGCCGCCACGGACACCGCCGTCGTGGAGCGCTTCGGCGCCCCTCAGCGGGACCTCGGCCCCGGCCTGCACCTGGTGGCCCCCTGGCCCGTCGATCGAGCTCGCCGCGTCAGCACCGCCCGCGTGCACACCCTGCGCGTCGGCCACGACGAGGAGCCCGAGGTGAGCGGGGGCTACGAACCCGAGGACACCCTCTGGGCCCGCCAGCACGCCAACACCGAGTACACGCTGCTGCTCGGCGACGGCAAGGACCTGCTCGCCTTCGACGGCGTCCTGCACTACCGCGTCACCGACGCCAGGGCCTGGCTCTACGCCCACGGCGAGCCGGAGGCGGCGCTGAGCAGCTTGGCCTACGAGGCCGTCACCCGGCGGGTCGTGGACCAGGACCTGGAGTCGGTGCTGGGGCAGGACCTGGCCCTGGCGGCCGAGGAGATGCGCGCCGAGGTCCAGGCCCAGGCCGCCGAGCTTGGCCTGGGGGTCCAGATCGTGGCCTTCACGCTCACCGCCATGCACCCACCGGTCGCGGTCGCGACGGACTACCAGGGCGTGATCTCCGCCCGCATCGACCAGCGGACCCGCGTGCTGTACTCGCACACCTACACCAACGAGATCCTGCCCGGCGTGCGGGCCGAGGCCGCCCAGAGCCTGACGAGCGCCGAGGCGGCCGCCCTCGAGCGCCTCGCCCAGGCCCGCGGCGCGGCCCAGGCCTTCACCACGCTGGAGGCCCGCTACTCGGCGGCCCCCGAGCTCTTTCGCTTCCGGCGAGGCCTGGAGACCAAGGAGTCCCAGCTGGCCGACACGCCCCTCATCCTGCTCGACCACCGGATCGAGAGCCAGGGAGGTGACCTTTGGATCATCGAGTGAGCCCCGGGCCCGAGGGCCTGCTCGGCGGACGCGCGCTGTTCGCGCTGCGCCTCGTCGTGGGTCTGGCCGCCCTCGCGGCCATCGCCTGGGGAGCCCTGGCGCTGCCCGTCCAGCAGGGCCAGGCCGCGATCGTCAGCCGCTTCGGCGAGCCCGTCGCCGTCCACACCGACGCCGGCCTGCACGCCCGCCTCCCCTGGCCCATCGACCGCGCCGAGCTCGTCGATCTGCGCCTGCAGGTGTTCGACTCGGGCCACAGCGAGATGCTCACCCGCGACAAGAAGAACCTGCTGCTCAACAGCTACGTCGTCTGGAGGGTCAACGACCCCCTGCGCTTCTACACCGCGGTGGGCGGCCTGGACGCCGCCGAGGAGAAGCTCGACGGCCTGGTGCTCAACGCCGCCATCGGCGTGATGGGGCGCCACGACATGGCCGCGCTCGTGTCCACCGACCCCAGCCTGCTGCAGCTGGATGCCATCGAGGCGGAGCTGCTCGAGGCCACCTCGCCGCTGGCCAGCGAGCAGTACGGCATCGCCATCGAGCAGCTGGGCTTTCGCCGCATCAGCCTGCCCGAGGAGAACGTCGCCTACGTGTTCAAGCAGATGCGCGCCGAGCGCCTGCAGCACGCCGCCCGCTACCGGGCCGAGGGGGACGAGGAGGCCTCCCGCATCCGCAGCGAGACCGACCTCGAGGCTGCCCGGATCCGGGCCGAGGCCGCCGAGAAGGCGGCGAAGATCACCGGTGACGCCGAGGCCGAGGCCGCCCACATCTACGCCGAGGCGCACCGACTGGACCCCGAGCTGTACCGCTTCACCCGCTCGCTCGAGAGCCTGGAGACCATCGTCGGCGACCAGACCACCGTCATCCTGCGGACCGACGCCGCCCCCTTCGAGCTGCTCACCGAGGGCAGCACCGGCCGATGAGGCGAGGCGGCACCACCAGCGAGCTGGGGCGTCTGCTCCGGCCCATCTCCAGCGGGCTGCAGGCGCTCTTCCTGCGGCTGCACTGGTGGCTGATGCTGCTGACCCTGGCGTACGCGGGCTCGGGCCTGACGCTGGTCCAGCCCGACGAGGTCGCGATGGTGCTGCGCTTCGGCCGCCTGGTGGACGCCGGCACCGCGCAGGCCGTGCACGGCCCCGGCCTGCTCGTCGCCCTGCCCCGGCCCTTCGACCAGGTCCTCCGAGTCCAGTCCGGGAAGGTGGAGCAGCTGGAGCTGCGCGATGTCCACTGGGATCGCCAGGGACAGGACGCCGGCTTCACCTTCGGCAACACGACGACCATCGATCCGACGGCCCAGGGCTACCTCGTCACGGGCGATCAGAACCTCGTCCACGC
>CALGIB010000673.1 GCA_937915955.1 uncultured Pseudomonadota bacterium | reverse complement strand
GGGTGACGGTGCAGATCACCGCCTGATCCCGGTCAAAGTCATCGCCCGTCAGCGACGCGCTGGTGACGCCGGGGTCCGCGCCACCGACCGTCCAGGAGTAGCTCAGCGTGGGCGTCTCGCCGTCGGCGTCGGTGGCCGTCGATGGAGTGCAGACCAGCGTGTCGTCCTCGTAGGCCGGATCGGGGCTCAGGGTGGCCGAGGACAGCACCGGCAGGGTGTTGGAGGCCGTCACCGAGGCGCTGGAGGGGGCCCCGTCGTCGGTGCCGTCGTTGGGGACCACCGAGCAGGTCAGCACGTCGCCGACCACCTGGGTCCCGCCGTAGGCCGAGCCGGTGTTGACGACCGTGCCGTTCTTGGACCACGTGACCGTGCTGGCGTCCGCGTCGCCGTCCGCGTCGTAGAAGCCGCTGTAGGAGCAGGTGACGGAGTCGCCCGCTACGAGGGGGTCGGGGCTGATGGTCACGGCAGCTACGTGCGGAGGGGCGTTGCCGACCGTGACCGAGGCCACGGCCTCGGGGCCCGCCGAGTAGGCGTCGTAGGGGGTCACGGTGACGGTCCAGGTCTCGCCACGGGCCGTCTGGCTGGCGGGGACGGTGGCGCCCGTGAGGCTCAGATCGACGCCCCCGACCGACCACGCGTAGGTGTAGGTCACCGCCTCGCCCTCGGGGTCGACCGCCTCCGTGAGCAGGCTGGCCGTGAGCTCGTCCTCGCTGGTGGCGTCCTCGGGGAGCAGCGAGACGGTCGGCGCGCTGGGGCTCCCGTCGACGCTGAAGTCGACCTCGGCGAAGGCGTAGAAGCCGTCCGAGTCCGTGACGGTCAGGGTGACGAGGTGGTCGCCGGGCTCCAGGTCCTCGACCTCGAAGGCCAGCGAGCCGGCCGAGTCGGCCGAGTCCGTGTTCAGCACACCCAGGGTGGCGTGCTCCCAGGACACCGTCAGGGCCTCGGGCGCGTCGAGGTCGTCGCTGATCTCCGCCTCGAAGACCGTGGACAGCAGGTCGCCGTAGGTGGCCTCGGCCTCGGGCAGCACCAGCACGATCGCGGGCGGGTTGCCCACGGTGAAGACGATCTCCGCAGCGCAGTCCAGCCCGTCCTCGTCGATGGCCGTGAACAGCAGCGCGTGGGTGCCGACGCTCAGCTGGTCCGACTCGAGCGACCAGGCGCCCGCCTCGTCCGCCTCGAGGTAGCCCAGGTCGCCGTCCAGATCGCTGCTCAGCGAGAGGCTGAGCTCGCCCGCGACGGTGAAGTCATCCTCGACCGTGCCGGCGAACAGCACCAACACGCCCGCCTCCTCGGAGGCGTTGGTCTCGGGGGAGGTGAACGAGCAGGCCGGCGAGGTCAGCGCCCGGTGGCTGTCGGCGGAGTCCGCCTGGTCTTTGGTGCAGCTGGCGAGCAGGAGAATCAGGGTCATGGGGAGCCTCGGAGCGGGGAACCCTGTCTATCCGCTCCTCACTGCTCAAGGCTCAGCTCGAGGGTGCCGAAGCAGCTGTTCGTCTTGCTGGTCCAGCTCCCCGCGAGCCGATCCCCGGTGCGGGTCAGGTCCATGATCCCATGCCGCCAGACCACGTCCGTGGCCGCCTCGCGCACCTCCAGCGCCACCTGCTCGAGGTGGTAGGCCTCGCCCTCGACGGTCCCGACGAGCTCATAGTTGCCCTTGTACTCGCCGCGCGGGCCGAACTCGGTGGAGACATAGAAGTAGCTGCCGGCGACCTTGCCCTCGGCGTCGGGCTTGGACAGGGCGATGGTCACGTCGCCGTCGATGCAGCGCTCCAGCACTGTGTGCCCGGACCAGACCGTGTCCACCTCGAAGGTGTCCGGCATCGAGTAGCTGCCGAGGAGCAGAGCGATCAGAGTCATGGGGCCTCCGCGGGAGCCTGACCCTCAGAGGCCGATGAAGTTCCGCTCGGGGAACCAGAGCTGTTGAACGGCGTACAGCGCGCTGGTGCCGACCAGGGCCCCCATGGCGGTGCCCGCGACCCCGCCCCAGAGCGCGGCCCGGGTCTGGCGCTGGCCCGCGACCCGCTGGTAGCCCTCGACGTAGCCGGCCTGGTAGTGGTCGTCGGCCGTCTCCCAGGGGCCGCTGGGCGGCGTGGGCTTGCGCTGCTCGGAGACGATGGGGGGCACCACGCAGCCCGCGGCGATCAACGGCGCCCCGCAGCAGAGCCCGCAAGAGAAGCTGCCGGTGCCACCCAGGACCAGGCCCGCGCCCGCCCCGAGGATCAGCGGCTGAGTGCGCGGACGCTCCTCGGCGTCACGCCGCCCGTCCCCGTAGCCCTGGGCCCAGGAGTCGCTGGTGCCCATCCGGGCGAGGGGCTGCGCGCCGCCGAGGACGTACGGACTGTCGGATTCGTCAGGGCTTCCCGCGAGCGCCAGCGTGACCAGGAGCAGCATGCCCCAGACTACCCCGCCCTTCCCAGACCCGGGCGCGTGGGTATCTTCTCGACATCCGGGCTCCCCCTTTCCTCGGGCGCCCCTCTCCCATCGGAGCTCCTATGTCGTCGTTCGAGAAGTTCACGGTGAAGGCCGTCGAGGCCATCGCGGAGGCCCAGCGCATCGCAGGGCGCATGGGCAACCCCCAGATCCGGCCCGCCCACGTGATGCTGGCCCTGCTGGACCAGGAAGGGGGCATCACCAAGACCATCCTGCAGCGCGTGGGCGTGGACCCCGACATCATCAAGCAGAGCTGCGCCCAGCTGGTCTCCGAGCTGCCCAAGGTCACCGGGGGCACCAAGGCCGACATCAGCCGCCAGCTCAACGAGGCCATCGACCACGCCGAGAGGCTGCAGCGCGAGTACAAGGACACCCACGTCAGCAGCGAGTGGCTGTTGGTGGGCGTGCAGATGTCCAAGGACCGTGTGCGCGACCTGCTCCGGGAGCACGGCGCCACCGAGGACCGCCTGATCAGCGCCATCGAGGCGATCCGCGGCGGCCGCAGCGTGGACGGCCGCGAGGCCGAGAAGAACTACGAGTCCCTCGAGAAGTACACCCGCGACATGACCCAGGACGCCCTGGACGGCAAGCTCGACCCGGTCATCGGCCGCGACGACGAGATCCGGCGGGCCCTGCAGGTGCTGTCCCGGCGCACCAAGAACAACCCCGTGCTGATCGGCGAGCCCGGCGTGGGCAAGACGGCCATCGTCGAGGGCATCGCCCAGCGCATCGCCATCGACGACGTGCCCGAGAGCCTGAAGGACAAGCGGGTCCTGAGCCTGGATCTGGCGGCCCTGGTGGCGGGCGCCAAGTTCCAGGGCGAGTTCGAGGAGCGCCTGAAGTCCGTGCTCCAGGAGATCGAGGACAGCGACGGCCGCGTGGTGCTGTTCATCGACGAGCTGCACATGATGATGGGCGCCGGAAAGGGCGCTGGCGGCATGGACGCGGCCAACATGCTCAAGCCGGCGCTGGCCCGCGGCGAGCTGCGCTGCATCGGCGCCACGACCCTGGACGAGTTCCGCAAGCACATCGAGAAGGACAAGGCCCTGGAGCGCCGCTTCCAGCCGGTGCTGGTCGAGGAGCCCACGGTCGAGGCCACCGTGCAGATCCTGCGTGGCATCAAGGACAAGTACGAGGCCCACCACGGCATCAAGATCACCGACGACGCCATCCTGGCCGCCGCGCACCTGTCCAACCGCTACATCAGCGACCGCCAGCTGCCGGACAAGGCCATCGATCTGGTGGACGAGGCCGCCAGCCGCCTGAAGATGGAGATCGAGTCCCTGCCCGCCGAGATCGACGTGCTCCAGCGCACGGTCGCGGGCCGCAAGATCGAGCTGGCCGCGCTGGCCCGGGAGACCGACAAGAACGCCCTGGAGCGGGCCGCGAAGCTGCGCGAGGAGATCGCGGACCTGGAGGAGGACGCCAAGGCCAAGCGCAGCAAGTGGCAGGCCGAGCGCGAGCAGCTCGACACGATCGCCCAGCTCAAGGAGAAGGTGCAGCAGCTGCAGTTCCGGCTCGAGTCCGCGACCCGCGCGGGCGACTTCGAGACGGCGGGGCGCATCCAGTACGGAGACCTGCCGCAGACCCAGGACGACATCGTCAAGGCCCAGCACGCGCTGACCCAGCTGCAGGCCGACGGCGCCATCCTGCGCGAGTTCGTGACGGATGACGACATCGCCTACATCGTGTCTCGCTGGACCGGAGTGCCGGTGACCAAGCTCAAGCAGTCCGAGCAGGAGAAGCTCCTGAAGATGGAGGAGAACCTCCACAAGCGTGTGATCGGACAGCACGAGGCCATCGTGGCGGTCTCGGACGCCGTGCGCCGCGCGCGGGCCGGACTGCAGGACCCCGACCGCCCCATCGGCAGCTTCATGTTCCTGGGGCCCACGGGCGTCGGAAAGACCGAGCTGGCGCGGGCCCTGGCCGAGTTCATGTTCGATGACGAGCAGGCGATGGTGCGCATCGACATGTCCGAGTACATGGAGAAGCACAGCGTGGCGCGGCTCATCGGAGCGCCCCCCGGCTACGTCGGCTACGACGAGGGCGGCCAGCTGACCGAGGCGGTGCGGCGGCGACCCTACTCCGTCATCCTGCTGGACGAGGTCGAGAAGGCCCACCCGGACGTGTTCAACACGCTGCTGCAGGTGCTCGACGACGGCCGCCTGACCGACAGCAAGGGCCGCACGGTGGACTTCAAGAACGCCGTGTTGATCATGACCTCGAACGTTGGAAGTCACTACCTGTTCGAGTACCAGGACGAGTACGAGCAGGCCAAGGCGCACGTGCAGGGTGAGCTGCGCAAGAAGTTCCGCCCCGAGTTCCTGAACCGCATCGACGACATCGTGGTGTTCGAGGCGCTCAAGCGCAGCGACATCGGCAAGATCTTCTGGATCCAGCTCAAGCGGGTCGAGAAGCTGCTGGCCGCCCGGGACCTCTTCATCGAGGTCACCCCCGAGGCGGCCGCCGGGCTGTCCGAGGCGGGCTACGACCCGGCCTACGGCGCCCGGCCCCTGAAGCGCGCGATCCAGAACTACCTGCTGAACCCCATGGCCAAGGCGATCGTGTCGGGTGGCTACGGGATCGGGGACACCGTCAAGGTGGACATGGTCAAGGACGAGGACTCGCCCGAGGGCCGCATCGTGTTCGACCGGGTCCCGGCGCCGCCTGAAGAGGACTGATTCCCCCTCGTCAGAAGGCCGGGTCGACCTCGAACAGGTTGCGCGCCAGCTGCAGGTTGCTGCCGTTGGCGTGCTTGCCGGTGTCGTCGAACCACTGGTAGTCGCCGAACAGCACGATGTCGCCGCCCCGGGCCGGCCGCTCGGCGGCCATGAAGGCGTCACGGCTGACCAGGAACACCGCCTCGCCCTGGCCGGAGTCGACCATGCAGGGGTTCACGAAGAACACCTCGTCGATGCCCTGGGTGAGCTGGTGATCCTGCGCCGGCTCCATGATCTGCGTGGTGGGCGCGTTGTCGCCGCCGAAGCCCATCGAGCCGCCCAGCGCCTCGACCACCGGGTTGATCGTCTCGCCCAGGCAGTTGCCCACCGTCGCGACGAAGATGAGCCGCGTCCCGGCGTCCAGCCCCGCTTGCATCAGCGCGATGTCGTCCTCGGAGAAGCTGCGGGACTCCCGCTGGCCCGGGTCCATGAACAGCACCGCCCGGAACTTCTCGGGCTCGCCCAGCGTGCTGCGCACGTCCACGTTGAAGCCGTACTCGGACTCGAGCAGGGCCACCAGGTCGTCGGTGCCGCCGACCCCGGTCGAGGCCCCCGGCTCGCCCCCATGCCCGCTGTAGATGAGCACCTTCTCGGAGCTGGGGTAGACGATGTCCTGGAGCACCGAGTCGTCGGCCGAGCGGGAGTCGTCCGCCGGCTCGCCGTTGGTGCAGGCCAGGGTCAGCAGGATGTTCATGGCAAACCTCGGAGCGGAGTCTATCCGGAGCCGAGCAGGCCCAGGACCAGCGCTGCCAGCCGCTCGGGGTCCACGGGCTTGCTCAGGAACTCGTCCATGCCGGCCTGTCGGGCCCGCTCGCGGTCCTCGGGCTCGGCGCTGGCCGTGACCGCCACGATGGGCGTCGTGATGCCCTGCCGCCGAAGCTGACCGGCCGCCGCGAAGCCGTCGACCACGGGCATGTGGCAGTCCATCAGGATCAGGTCGTAGCGGTCGTCCATGGCCGCCTCGACCGCCGCGGCCCCGTCCGCGACCGTCTGGACCACGCAGCCGATGCGCTCGCAGAGGCGGACCAGCACCAGCTGGTTGACGGGGTTGTCCTCGGCCAGCAGCACCCTGGGCGCCAGCTGGCCCACCCCCAGGGTCAACAGGGGCGCGCTGCGCTCGGGCGCGCCGAGCACGCCCAGCCCCAGGACGAACCAGAAGCGCGTCCCCTGGCCGGGCTGGCTCCGAGCCTGCAGCGAGCCGCCCATCAGCTCGACCAGCTGCCTGCAGATGGCCAGCCCCAGCCCGGTGCCGCCATAGCGCCGGGTGGTCGAGGCGTCGGCCTGGGAGAAGGGCTGGAACAGGCGAGCCATGGCGGCGTCGCTGACCCCGATGCCGGTGTCCCGCACCTCGAACCGCACCAGGAGCTCGTCGTCGAGCGGGCGCACGACCTCGACGGCCACGCACACCTCCCCGCGCTCGGTGAACTTCACCGCGTTGGCCACCAGGTTGGTGAGCACCTGCCCGATGCGCAGCGCGTCGCCGATCAGCGCGGCCGGCAGGGCCTCGTCGATCTCCAGCTGGAACTCCAGCCCCTTGTCCCGGGCGGCGAGCTCCAGCGGACGCAGGGCCCCGTGCAGCGTGGGCTCGAGCTCGAAGCGCACGGCCTCGACCTCCATGCGGCCCGCCTCTAGCTTGGCGAAGTCCAGCACGCCGTTGAGCAGCGCGAGCAGGCTTCGACCCGCGTCCCGTGTCAGCTCAGCGTAGGTGCGCTGCCGCTCGTCGAGGTCGGTGTCCATCAGGAGCTCGGCCATGCCGATCACGCCGTTGAGCGGGGTGCGGATCTCGTGGCTCATGTTGGCCAGGAAGGCGCCCTTGAGATCGGCGTCGCGCCGGGCCTCGTCGTGGGCGCGGGTCAGCTCTCTGGCCCGGTCTCGGTCGACCGTGACGTCCTCGAGCACGACCATCCAGCCCGGGTCGTAGCTCCAAGGCACCGGCACGGCCCAGGCGTGCACGATCCGCCGCGCATCCTCGTCCCCGACGTCCAGATCCAGCGCTCCCGCCGAGAGCACGTGGATCGGCAACGGCAGGTCGATCAGGGCCTGGCGGGGGAGGCGGAGGAGCCTGGTGGCGGCCGCGTTCAGGAAGCGCGTGACGTGGTCGACGTCGACGATCATGATGCCCAGCGGCATCTCGTCGAGGATCCGACCGTAGAGCTCGCGGCGGCGCTCGTGGGCGCTGAGGAGCAGGGTCTGGCGGCCGTGACGCGCCATCACGTCGCCGGCCAGGCCGACCAGCTCCGAGGGCTCGTAGACCACCTCGACGGCGCCCAGGCGCAAGAGCTGGGCGCGATGACGCCGCGAGGACAGCACGACGACCGGCACGGCCTCCTGCTCGAGCCAGTCCGGCAGGCCGGGCGCGCCGCCCCGAATGAGCACGATCTGGGCGCGATCCGGCGTCTCCACGACCTCCAGACCGGGGATGGTCTCCGGGAGCATCGGCTCCCCCACTTCATAGACCTGGATGCGGCTCACGGGCTCCTCGACCGGCCGCGTATTGTCGCACGGGCTCGGAGCGGCTAGCCGTGCCGGGTGAGCCACTCCGAGACGATCCAGGCCCTGACCGGCCGCCCGCCGCCCCGCAGACTGCGGGCCCTGATGGCCCTGCTCGCGGGCGAGCACCAGCTGCTCGAGCCCGAGGATCGGGCCGGGCTGCACCCCCTCGTGCTGCCCCTCGCGCGCAGCGAAGAGGGGCAGACCCTCGGCCTGCTCCGCTGGGCGACGCCGCCGAAGGCCATGCCCTGGCCTCTGGTCAGCGCCGGCGAGCAGGGCATGCGCCTGCTGGCCAACAGCGTCGACCAGTGGATCTGGAAGGAGCTGGCCACCCGCGACGCCGACAAGGAGAGCCTGGCGGGCCTGGCCCGAGCGGCCAACCACGACGAGCAGCTCTACGAGCCCGGCGACCTCGAGGCCTCGAAGCTGCCGCTGATGGCCTACCTGGTCCTGCGCGTCGGGGGCATCCCGGAGGTCTACGAGGAGCTGGCGCTGCGCCACCTCGAAAAGGGCGACGTGATGGCCGCCCTGGTGACCGCCGATCGCCTCTGCAACGTGGCGCGCGGCTGGGCCCTGGGGCACGCCTTCCGATCTGCGCTGCTGGCGGATCAGGGCCGACACGAGGCGGCCGCGGACTCGGCCCGGGCGGCGCTGGTCGACCCGGTCTGGACGCTGGGGCGCCCCTTCGAACCCGTGGCTCGCCGAGCGGGCTGGAGGGGCAGCGTGGACGGCAGCGGCTACCGGCTGTTGGCCGAGGACGAGGAGCGCAGCCCCCTGGATCGGGCCGCGCACTGGATGGACTGCTGGGCGGTGGACGGGGGCGACTGGGACGAGCTGCGGCCGGTGCTGGCCGAGCTCTACAGCAGCGGCGGCCTGCCCCAGATGGCCCGCTTCGTCACGCTCTGAGGGGCCTCAGAGCTCGGCGGCGGGCGGCTCCCGGGCCCCCTGCACCTCGACCCGGGCGCGGACGGCGCGGTGATCGGCGTCGGGCAGCTTGAACAGCCGCGGCGTCGACACGGTCAGGGGCTCGCCGACCAGGAACTGATCGAGGCGGAAGAAGGGCAGGTTCGGCCAGCCCCCGCCGGCGGGCCAGCTGTTGGCCCAGAGGCCCTGCCAGCGAAGCGCGTCCACGAGGTCGGCGTCCAGCAGGCTGCGGTGGACCCGGCTGCCGGGCACGAAGTTGAGGTCCCCGATGACCAGGGCCGGATCCTGATCCTGGCAGGGGCCCCAGCTGCCCTGGACGCGCCCATCGGCGAGGTGACCGGTGATCTCCGCGACGTAGGGGATCAGACCCAGGGCGCACTTGGGCGCGGGCGGAGGAGCGTGGATGCCGACCACGCACATGCGGCCCTCGAGGCGGGTGATGGACATGGGCATGGTGCAGCCCGGGGCCCCGACCTCGCCGGTGACCAGGGTCTGACAGAGGCGCCCGCGCCGGCAGAACACGGCGGTCCCGTGGGAGATCCGGGGCAGGTCGGCGCTGTAGTTGTCGCCGCTGCGGACCATGCCCTCGACCTTGCCGGGCACCCCGGGCTCGCGCATCTCGATGGTCACGATGAGGTCCGCGTCGAGCTCGGCCAGCGCCTCCTCGAGGGGCTCGAGCACGTCGCTGTAGGCCTGCACGTTGGCCGCCACGATCAGCAGGCCCTCGTCCTCCTCGGGCCCGACTCCAGGCAGGCCCACCGCGAGGACGCCGCCCAGCACCACGAGCAGCGGCCAGAACGCCCGGTCGCGCCAACCTCGGATCAGGCCCCAGGGGATCCAGAGGGCGAGGAACCAACGCGGAAGCGAGAGCAGCACGGCGGCGACCGCCGAGCCGAGGATCGTGTCGATCGGCAAGGGCTGTGCCAGCGCGCCGCTGCAGAGCGCGGCCAGCGCAGGGAGCAGCAGCCCGGCGGCCGACAGCGCGCTGCGTCGCCTCTCGGGCTCCCGGGCGGCCTGAACGGGAGAGCTGGCCAGTCCGCCCCTCATCTCGGCTCGCTCACTCCATCCAGCCGGGCGGCGTCTCGTCGCTGACCACGACCTTGCCGCCGCGCTCCCGCACCAGGCGCGCGACCGCGTCGGTCTTGTTGCCGAACAGGAGCCGGCTCACGAAGGGCTGATCGGCTCGGGTCAGGAAGACCACGTCGACGTCGGACTCCAGCACCCGCTGGCGCACCAGCGCCTGGTAGTCGCCCTGGACCTCCTCGAAGGACAGCTCCACCCCGGACAGCTCGGCGCCCAGGCGCTGGAAGCGCTCGATGCGGCGAAGCGCCGTCGCGTGGTGCTGGCGCTCCAGCGAGTCCAGGATCTCGTCCTGGGGCTCGAGCCCGAGGAAGCCCTGGCCGTCCACGCTGGCGCCGACCTGATCGACCGCCGCCGTCTCGCGGATGTAGAGGAGCTCGAGCCGGACGCCCCCTCGGCCGCTGGCCTCCTGGGCCTCGGCCAGCGCCAGCTCGAGGCTGCGCTTGGAGTAGCGGGTCGTGGAGAGCACCAGCAGGATCCTGGTCATCCGGCGCCTCCGAGAGGGCTGAGTCCCAGCAGCGGCCACGCGAAGGCGACGACGGCCATGAGCACGGCCAGCGCGAGCAGCGAGAGCACGGCTCCGGTCGCGACCACGTTCCGAGGTCTCAGGTAGCCGGTGCCGAAGACCATCGCCATGGCCGGGGTGGAGGTGGGCATGGAGAAGGCCAGGCCACAGGCCACGGACATCACGATGGTGAGGACGCGGGGGTCCAGGCCCAGGACGGGGGCGCTGGCCAGCACCGCGGGCAGCAGGAGCGCGATGACCGCGGCGTTGCTGACGAACTCGGTCATCAGCATCGCCACGCCGGCGATCAGCGCCAGCGTCGCCAGCGGCGGCATCCCCCCGTCCGGCAGCACGCTCTGCACCACCCAGGC
>CALGIB010000672.1 GCA_937915955.1 uncultured Pseudomonadota bacterium | reverse complement strand
GAGCCGGTCCCGCCCGAGCTCTGGTCCAGCCAGGCTGCGGCGGTCTCGGATCCGACGAAGCGCCGGTGAGCGTCCAGCCAGGCGCTCAGCGGCACCACCGCGAGCAGGCCCAGCGCCGGCCAGGGCTCGAGCCTCAGGAAGAGGCGCAGGACCAGCACGAGGCAGGCGACCACAGCCAGCGCCACCGCCCCGTGACGCAGGACGGCGCCGAGGAGCGCGGCGAGCGCGACCCGGCGTCTGACCTGCTGTACCTGCTGCTCGAGGGCCATGCGTCCATTCTACGTGTCAGGCCGGACCAGCCTTACGCGGCTGTCTGACGCCGCGGCGTCGGCGCGGTGCCGAGTCTGTGCAGCCCTATCGGCGGCTGGTCCGGTCGCTCACGTCGTCGTACTTCTGAAAGTCCTCGCCGCCGTGGGCCTCGTGGCTGCGGCCCCAGTCCCCGATCAGGCGCGAGTAGGCGAGGCGGCGGTGGGTCCCGCCCGCGCTCGTAGAGGCGTTCATGTTGTTCTCGTGCGTCGTGAACTGGCCGACGCCGACGCCCTCCCTCTGCGAGTCCTCGTAGATGGAGTCGATGTAGTCCTCGGGCAGGCTGGTGATGGGGATCTCGATGACCACGCCGTCGCTGGTGAAGAAGAGGATCTTGACCAGCACACCCAGCTCTCGGCCCAGGCTCCAGACCTCCTTGATGAGCTCGGGGCTGCTGTCGGACTCGTCCGTAGCGACCACGATCTGTTCGCCCTCGAGGCCCACCGGGTCTCCGCTGGCGCGCCTGGCCTCGAGCAGCTCGAGGATCTGGACCAGGCCGGACTCGTCGTGCGAGCCGCCGATCTCCGAGAACATGTCGCTGATCGCTCGGGCCTCGGCCTTCTTCTCCTGGGTCCGGGAGCCGCCGCTGCGCAGGTTCACGCCCCCGAGCTGGTCCATGACCGCGCGGCCCTCGTCCTGGGAGACCTCGGCCCCTCCGGCGTGCCACTGCAGGTCCTGGTCCTGGTCGGTCATGGCCGCCATGCGGGTGTCGCCGAAGTCGACCTCGTTCAGGTAGTCCCGCATCGTGTCGTGGTCGTTGTACATGGAGCTGCTGACGTCCATGACGAAGGTGCTGCGCGAGAAGACGTCGTCGTCCTCGGGGGTCTTGGACACCTCGGGCGTGGTCTCCTCGATGATCTCGACGATCTCCTCGGGCACGAGCTCCTTGGCCAGCACAGAGGACAGCAGGCGGCACTCCAGCATCGAGGCGCGGCCGTACCACTCGTCGCCGCCTGCGTCGGGCATGACCATCTCGGTGCCAGGCAGGGTCAGGTCCTCGTCGTGGGTGGTGTTGCTCTGGCTGGCCACGGCGATCATCGGGTCCAGCGCGTAGAGCAGCCCCTGGAGTTGGCTGACGTCGGTGTTGCCCGTGACGTCCATGCCCGTCTTGGCGTAGCTCCAGAGGTTCTCGGCGATCGCCTGGATCTGGGGCTCGCCCGCGTCCGCGCCGTAGCGGGCCACGCAGGCCGAGGCGAAGCTGTCCATCGAGGTGTACTCGTCGAACACGCCGTTGAAGTTCAGGTCGCCCTGGAGCTGGGTCTGGAAGGTGGCCAGGTCCCGGACCCCACCGGCCTGGCAGCCTGAGCTGAGGCTCCAGCCCTCGTCGCCGCACTTCACGCCGCGCCTCCACTCAGCGGGCTTGGTGCCGTTGTCCGGTTGCACGCCGCGGTTTCCGCCGTTCATCTCAGCCCACATCGGGTCGAGGCCGGTGTCCGCGCGGGCGTTGGACTCGTCGACCACGGCCTGGGCCTGACGCAGGTAGACCTCACGCTCCGTCGGGTCGCCGCGCTGGGCGGCCAGCTGCTCGTTCGCCTGGGCGTTGCTGGCTGGCGCGACCTCCTGGCTGGTGCTGCTGGCCGCGGTCTTCGAGGAGCCGCCCGAGCCGGTGCCTCTCGAGGTGCTGCTGCTGGGGCTGTGGCGGCTGGCCTTCACGGGGCGACTCCACGATGGGCAGATGTTGGTCTCGACTGTGCCCTATCAAGGGTGCCGCTGACGACGTATTTCAGGGCTTGGGTGAAGCCAGCGCTTCGTCGGCCAGCTCGACCATGGTCCCGCGGAAGGCCTCGCGGTGGCGGGCGTCGACCAGACGGGCCCGCACGACCCACACGTCGCGCGCCTCCGAGTCGCGGTGCACCTCGGGGCTGCCCACCGGCGCGAGCCAGGGCGAGAGCAGGGCCAGCTCCTCGAGCAGCCGGCGGACCTCGCGGGCGTCGTGCCCGGAGGGCACGTGTACGCGCACCTCGACCGGGACGTAGCTGTCGTCGTCCTGGGTCACCACGCGCTCGAGGAAGGCGCGGTTGGGGACGGAGACGTGACGCCCGTCGTCGGCGTCGATCTCGACGAAGCGCAGACCCACCCCGCGCACGACGCCCTGCAGCGGGCCCTCGACGAGGCCCACGTGGATGCGCGCCCCTGTGGTCACGCGGTGCTCGATGACCAGGACCACCCCGGCGAGGAAGTCGCCCAGGATGTGCCGGGAGGTCCAGCCCACCGCGATCGCCAGGCTGACGAAGACGTAGGCGGGCGCGGGCGCCAGAGAGCGGGGCAGCGCGAGCATGCCCGCCAGCAGCACCAGGGTCAGCACGCCCAGGCGGAGGGCGACCACCGCGGTGCGGAGCCCGAGCGGGACCAGGCCGCGCTGGGGCAGGCGCTGAAGCGGGCCGAGCTCCAGGCCGCGGGCCAGCAAGAGCAGCAGGATGGCCGTGAGGCCCGCGAGCACGGACTTGTGGACGCTGGGCTCCGGCGTGACGGGCAGCAGGTGCCAGCGTTGGGCGTCCTGGTCGGGGACCTGGACGATGACCAGGGGGGCCTCGGACTGGCCGAGTCCGCTCGGGACCTCGGCGGCGTAGGGGTCGGACTGGGAGTACCCCGGCTCCGGGTCGGGCTCGGGGGCCGGGGAGGGCTGCTCCGCGTCCACGCCCTGGGGCGCTACGGGGCCGTGCAGCAGGCCGTCGACGTAGGGATCCCCGGCCTGGACCACGCGGTCGGACAGGGGGTCGACCAGATCCAGTCCCCGCTGGAAGTCCCGTCCCGGCCGGAAGCCGTCGGGCCAGGGGCCGAGCACGTCCTCGCGGGCGTCGTCGTCCTGGGGCGGCTCCCAGGGCGGGGCTGCCTCGCCCGTGTCTTCGAGGCCGGGCTCCTCGAGCTCGGAGCCGGGGGCGGGCTCGGCGCCCAGGATCGGCCCAGCCTGGTCGGCGAGCGAGCCAGTCGGCGGCGCTCGCCGGTCGGGGGTGGGCTCCTGGGCGGCGGCCAGGCTGAACCAGAGGGCCAGCATCATCCGGTCAGCCCCCTCTCCGCGAGCACGCGCTGGATGGCCGGCACGAGGTGCTCGACCAGGCCGTAGCGGCCCTTGCGCGTGCGCTGGATCAAGCCCAGGTGGGCCAGCCGGGAGAGCTCCCCGCGGCTGCGGTCCTCGTCCAGGCGGAACTGTCGCGCGTGCAGATCGACGTCCACGCGCCCCTGACGGGCGATCTGGCGGAGCGTCACGAGGTGGGCCTGATCGAGCTGGCGGATCGCGGCCAGCGGGGTGGGGGGCACCTCGCCGATCACGATGGTGTCGGTGTCCGTGTCCACCTCTGCCACCGAGGCGGTCCACAGCCGCAGCGCGTCGGCCAGGACGCCGCCCGTCGCGTCGTCCAGGTGCTCGAAGTAGTGCTGCTCGTAGAGCTCGTCTCCGCCCCCGCTCGGGTCACCGGAGCGGCGGTTGAAGGCCTCCTTGAGCCACCAGCCGAGGTTGCCCTCGGGCCGGGCGTATCGCAGCCGATAGCCGCTCATGCCGTGGCGGTTGAGGATGGCCTGGCGCAGCCCCTCGGCGTCCAGCGGGTGCAGGACGAGGTGGTGGGGGAACACATCGTGCAGGGCCACGACCCGGTCCGCGTAGTTCCAGACCGCGCGCTCGATCGACAGCACCCAGCTGTTGTGGCCGTCGTCGTCGACCACCATCGAGGTGAAGGCCCGCAGCGCCTCGAAGCCGCCGGGCTCGATGCTGAAGAGCCAGTGGGCTCCGTCCAGGATGACCACAGTGTCGCCCACGGCGCGGGCCTCGATCTCACGGATCTGGTCCAGCGTCGCGGGGCGGGTCAGGGTCTCCCGCACGATCTTCACGTCCAGGCCGCGCAGCAGGGCGTTCACGGCCGCCATGCGGGCCGCGCCACCCTGGCCCAGCACGGCGACGGCCCGGCTGCGGCCCTCCCCTCGACCCAGCAGGACCTGACGCAGCTCGGCGACCTGCTCGTCCTGTCCCGAGAGCAGGTCGGCGGCCTCGAGCGCCGCGTCGCTGAACAGGCGCTTGAAGACGACGGGCAGGTCCACCGCGCTCTGGGGCTGCGCGAAGTCGCCGGGGGCCAGCTCGTCGGGGCTGTCCTCGGGGAGGCCCAGCGCGCGGCGGGCGCGCTCGTAGTTGGAGGAGCCGATGGCCTTCTGCAGGGCCTCGCGCAGGTGCACGCTGAAGTCCACGATCGACTCGGCGCCGCCGGTCAGCAGCTGCTTGCGGCGCTCGATCTGGCCGCGCTGCAGGCGCAGCCGGACCTCGTCCCAGCGCCCGCCCACCAGCAGGTCGTGCAGGGCGTCGATGTGCTTGAAGACGGAACCCCGGATGCGGTCTCCGGCCTTCGCGGCCAGGTCCTCGCGGGCCGTGTGGAGCTGGGTCATGCGCGTGGCCAGGCGCTGGACCGTGCCGAGCAGGGTCTCGCGGAGGACCTCGCAGGCCTCGGTCGACATGCAGCCGTCCTGCCCGGGCAGCACGGCCAGCTCGGTCGTCGACAGCTCCAGGTTGAACTGCAGGCTGCGCTGCAGCTCCTCGGCGGTGCGCACGGTCTCGTCGACGGTCTCGAGCAGCTCCTCGGAGATGAGCGACAGGTCTCGACCGATCTCGGCGTCGAGGTAGCTGGCCGCCAGCTCGCGGAAGGGCACGTCCTCGAGCTTCGGCGGCCCCGGCAGCCGCCGCCCGGTCAGCCCCGGCGGGTTCAGGGCGACGGTGAAGTGGTCGGTCAGGCTGTCCACGCCCGAGGACAGGGCCTCGCGCAGGGGCTCCACCGCGCTCTCGGTGCGCAGCCCGTCGCGCATGCCCTCGGTGACCCCGACGGCGTCGTCGACCAGGTGGATCAGCGGCACCAGGATGCCGCGCAGCTGCTCGGTCATCTCCTTCGGGGAGTGCGCGGCGACCAGCTCGTGCTCGAGCGAGGCGATGGCGGCGTCCAGGCCGTCCAGGATGCGGCCGGTCTGGACGACCACCCGGCCCTGCAGCTCGCGGGTGAGCTGGTCGGCGTGCTCGCCGACGCGCTCGCGGGCCAGGTCGCGCATGCGGAGCAGCTGAAGCTCCATGGCCATGCCGCTGGCCACGCCGCGGGTCAGGCCGCGCGCGTTGGTGAGCCCCTGCTCGAGGTCCTCGAGCGCCCTGTTGCGGCTCGCGAAGATGCGGCTGAAGCGGTAGGCCGAGGTCGGCAGCTCGGGGGTGCCGGCGATCTCGAGCATGGAGTTGAAGGACTTGTAGCCTCGCCCCAGCACGCCCGAGGCCACCCGCACGGTCTCGTCGGCCAGTCGGTCCACCTCGCGCGCGGCGAGCTGGAACTCCTCCTCCATCTCCTCGCGCACCGTCTGCAGCAGGCGCGACCAGTGCTCGGGCTGGAAGTCGTCGTGGGCGAGGAGGTCGTCCTCGGTGCGCCGCAGCGCCTCGAAGAGGTTGCGGGTCCGGGCCATCAGGTGGCGCTCGGACAAGGCCAGCAGGCCCGCGAGCTCAGCCAGGTGCAGGGGGACGCCGCCGCTCAGCGTGTAGCGGGCGATGGGCCGCAGCTCGACCACGCGCAGCTGATGGCCCAGCCCCAGGCCGTGGGCGGCCCGGGCGGCCAGCTTGCGCGCGGCGACGAGCTGGCTGTCGCCCTCCTTGGCGTCCAGCAGCCCGATCTCGAAGGGCACCTCGGTGGCCTGGGGCAGCTGGTCGACCAGCTTGTCCAGGGCGCGCACCATGCTCTCTATGGTGCGGCGCTCGGCCCGGAAGTCCACGGTCGCGGCGCGGTCCAGGATCTCGTTCTCCCAGCTGAGCGCGAGCTGGGTGCGGGTGTCGCGCACGGCCGCGTGCATGTCCTCGACGCTGGTCGCCGGATCGGCGGCCTTGACCATCAGGCGCCGGTGGTGGCGCAGCATCTCCCGGCGCAGGCGGCCCAGGAACTGCTGGGCCTCTCCCCGTCGCGCGCTGGTCAGCCCGCCGCGCAGGTCCCGGGTCAGGTCCTGCAGCGAGAGCTTGAGCTCCCGGCTGATCTCCAGGAGGCGTCGGTAGGCGACCCTGGGTGGCGGGCCCCAGGGGTCGAAGTGACTGTGCCCGGGCTCGGGGGCCCACTCGGCCATGCGCGGCACGAACTCGGCGGTGGCGTCCTCGGCGCGGGTGAACTCCTCGGCCTCGGTGATGTCCGGGGGACGGGCCGTCTCACCCGCCAGGCCCAGGGAGACCTTCAGCAGCACGGGGCCGAACATCTCGTTGAGCGCGACCCCGGCCACCGCCATCGTGGCGATGTCCACGCCCGGTCCGCCCAGGGCCTCGACCGACTTGGCCATGGCCAGGGCGATGCCAGCCTGGGCGCCGAAGCCCATCCAGCCGACGCTGCTCAGGGACGCCGGTCCCCGGCCCAGGAAGTTGCCGAGCGCGGTGCCGCCGAAGAGGGCCAGGCCGCGAGCCGCGAAGAGCACCAGCGCGAAGACCCAGGCCTCGGTCAGGCTGTGCAGCTCGAGGTGCGCGCCGGCGATGAAGAAGAAGACGACGTAGATCGGCAAGGAGAGCCGGGTGACGGCCTCGTTCAGGGCGCCGTGGCAGGCGGGCCGCGTGAAGTTCCGGACCACGAAGCCGGCGAACAGGAAGGCCAGCAGTGGGTCCACGCCCAGGCTGCGGCCCAGCCAGGTCAGGCCGAACGAGAGCCCCGCCAGGACCAGCAGCAGCTCGGTGCTGACCCAGCGGATGTAGGCCGCGACGCCCGCACCCAGGGCGCCGCCCAGCAGCACGGCCCCGCCGATCTTGATGGCCAGGTCCTGGATCAGGCTGCCGCCCTCGACCCCAGGCACCACCATGCCCGCCGTGACGCTGTAGCCGATGGCGAAGAGCACCACGACGACGACGTTGTTGAGCACCGAGACGCCCAGCACCGTGTCCGTCACGGGCCCCTTCGAGCCGGTCTCGTGGATGATGGCGATGCTGGCCGCCGGGCTCATCGCCGAGCCGATCAGCGCCATCAGCACGCAGGTCGCGATCTTGACCGAGGCGGGCTGGTCGACGAGGAAGGGCAGCGTGAAGCCCTCGATCGGACCGCTCAGCAGCCAGGTCAGCGAGCCGAGCACGCCGAGCAGCGCCAGGAACTGCGCGGTGAGCACCGAGCCCAGCAGGCGCGCGCCCTTCCTCAGGGTCTCGAGCTGCAGCGCGCCTCCGGCCGACAGCGCGATGAGCGCGACCGCCAGGTCGTTGAAGAGGCTCAGATCCTCGACCGTGTGGTGGTCCAGGATGGCCATCCACTCGGGCCAGCCCCAGGGGCCCGCGACCTCGGCCATGTGGCTGCCGCAGAGGATGCCCGTCACCAGGTAGGCGGTGATGTGGGGCAGCTTGACGGCCTCGAGCACCTCGCCCAGCGTGTAGGCCGCCAGGATGATGAAGCCGAAGGTGGCCATCGCGACGGGGTTCAGCAGGCCGTGGTGGGGTTGATGCACGGTCTGCAGGAAGAGCATCACCACGAAGAGCATCGCGACGATGAGGCTCTTGGTGAGGCCCTCACCCAGGGTCAGGGGCTTGTCGTTGACCGACACCTCAGCGCCTCCAGAAGCCCGGCGCGAAGAGCGCCAGGACCGTCAGGAACTCGAGCCGACCCAGCACCATCAAGGCGCTGAGCACGATCTTGGTGGCCCCGCTGAAGAAGCCGAAGTTGTAGGT
>CALGIB010000671.1 GCA_937915955.1 uncultured Pseudomonadota bacterium | reverse complement strand
CCGAGCAGGCGGCGCAGGCTCCAGCGGCCGACCCGCCCGCCGGCGACCGGGATCACGTCGGCGACCCGCCTTCGGTGGCGGCTTCCAGCGCGGCCCAGTCCGCGGCCTCGAACTCCTCGCCGTCCGGGTCCACGACGAAGCGCCCCTCCAGCCTATCGATCTCGTCCTGGTTCTCGAGCAGGAGCGCTACCAGGGCCGGGTCGAGCTGCTGACCCGACAGCTGGTTCATCACGACGCCGACGTAGGGATCCCGGAAGCTGGGCTTGTGGGAGCGGCGCCAGCGCAGGTGGTCGAAGGCGTCCACCGCGGCCACGATCCGGGCCTCGAGGGGGATGTCCTCGCCCGTCAGCCGGTGGGGGTAGCCCTGCCCGTCCCAGCGCTCGTGGTGCGCTCGGGCGATGTTCACGGCGACCCGCGGCAGCCCCACCGCGTTGAGGAACTCGCCGCCGATCAGGGTGTGGTCCTGCAGCTCGAGCCGCTCTTCGTCGGTGAGCTCTCCGGGCCGGCGTAGCAGCTCGGGCCGGATGCCCACGTTGCCCACGTCGTGCAGGCCGGCGTAGGCGCCGAGCTGTTCGACGAGCAGCTCGTCACAGCCGGACAGGCGGCCGAGCAGGCGCGCATAGGAGGCCAGCCGGTCGAAGCGGGTTCGGTCGCTGGCGAACACCGTATTGGCTCGCTCCAGCGCGTTCAGCAGCCCGAAGGTCAGCCGCTCGAGCTCGGCCTTCTTGCGCTGCAGGCGGCGCCAGGCCTCGTCCCGCTCGGCGCGCACCTCCTGCAGCTCCAGCACCAGCCGCCCCCGGCGCACCAGCCCCTTGAGCCGGACCCGCAGCTCGTCGGCGTCCACCGGCTTGGACAGGTAGTCGTCGACCCCCATCTCCAGCAGCTCGATGCGGGCGGCGGGGCTCGTCTCCGAGGTGACGACCAGGATCGGCAGCTCGGCCAGCGCGGCGTCGGCCCGCACCCGGCGCACCAGCGCTCGACCGCTCAGGCGAGGCATCTGCAGGTCGGTGATCAGCACCGCGGGTCGGCTCGCCCCGAGCTGCCGCCAGGCGGCCTGGCCGTCACCCACCGCCAAGGGCTGCAGGCCCGCCGCGTGCACGAGCCCACAGATCCGGCCGCGCGCAACCAGGTCGTCCTCGGCGATGAGGGCCAGGGGGCGGCTCATCGCTCGACCTCCGAGCCGAAGCCTCCGAGCTGCAGGGCGTCGCCGAGCGCCGAGCCCCCCAGATCGTGGGTGGGCGAGCTCAGGCTCGTGAGGAAGACGACGTCGCTGTCGAAGCTCAGCGGGCTGTCGGCGATGCCCGTGCCGCTGCTGTAGCGCACCAAGTCCAGGGGGCTCAGGCTGAGCGGGCTGGTCGCGATGCCCGAGCCGTCCAGGGCCAGGATCTGCTGGCCGTCGAGCCAGACCCAGCGCACATCGATCAGGCTCAGCGGGCTGGTCGCGATGCCCGAGGCGTCCAGATCCAGCGTATCGGCCTGGAGGTCCGGGCCCGAGATCGCCTGGGGCCGGAAGACCACCGAGAGCGGGCTGGTGGCGATGCCGGAGCCGGTGTGAAGGACGGTGTAGCCCTCCTCCACCACGCCGAGGCCGTCCACCTCGCTGCCGTCCCAGTACACGCCCAGCAGCGCGTCCTGTACGTCGCCCTCGTAGGCCACGGCCGAGCTGATGGCCTCGAGCCCATCGGTGGCGTAGAGCATGGGCGTGAGCGGGTGCCCGAGGCCGTCCACCCGGGCCTGGCCCAGCGACCACACGTAGACGTCGTCGTCGCCGATCTCAAGCGCGCCCGAGCTCAGCGTGCAGGTGCCGTCCTTGGCCGTCCGGCAGGACTCCGAGGCCTCGGCGTCGCCCCAGAGGCTGCCGTAGACGTAGGCTCCAGCGACCGGACCCCCGGACTCGTCGACCAGCGCGACGTGAGCTCGGACCTCGCTCCCGGCGATGTAGGCCAGCACCGAGCCGAACAGCTCGCTGGCCTCGGCCGAGGAGCTCCGCGCCCCGTCGACGTCGAGGAGTCCAGCGCCGAGGCCCTCCTTCCAGGTCCAGGCGCTGCCGTTGACCTGCAGCGCGGCGCCGACATCCCCAGGCGGGACCCCGGCCTCGAGCAGCCAGACGGCGGCCCCGCTGACCAACGCCGCGGCCTGGCTGGTGCCCGTGTAGGACCACAGCGCCGTCTCGCTGGGGTCCTTGGCGCCGATGGTCTCGGCCACCAGGGCGTCCCCGGGGGCCCCCACCAGGACCCACGCGCCGACGTTCGAGTAGGTGCTCCCGGCCCACTCGCCGCCCTCCTCGGTCAGGGCCGCCACGGCGATCACGCGTGGCGAGGCTGCGGGCCAGGTGATCCGCTCGCTGCTCCCGTTGCCGGACGCTCCGACCATCACGACGTCGGCGTCGTAGGCGCCCTCGATGGCCTCGAGCAGGGCCAGGCTGGGCACGTAGTCCAGGTCGAAGGACAGGCTCAGGTTGAGGACGTCCGCGCCCTCGTCCGTGGCGTACACGATGGCGTCGATCAGGTCCAGTTCGGTGCCGCAGCTGTCCTCGTCGAGGACCCGCAGGGGCATCAGCGACACCCCCGGGGCCACCCCTGGATAGTCCCCCTCGGCGGCGATCAGGCTGGCGACGTGGGTGCCGTGCTGGTTCTCGTCGAAGGCGTCCTGGTCGGCGTCGACGAAGTCCCAGGGCGAGACGATCTCCAGGCCCTCGAGGCCCTCGGCGTGCACCCCCTCGAGGTCGTAGGCCACGCCCGAGTCGATGACGGCGACCACCCAACCCGCGAGATCGGCGCTGTCCGTCGGCGCGGCGATGACGTCCAGATGCCAGGCGCCATCCTGGCCCGGTTGCCCGCCCGCTCCGCGGGCCGCGCCGACGATCCGGTGCTCGACCGAGGCAGCGTCCACGCCCTCGAGTCGAGCGACGCGGCCTGCGAACCGGCGCGGATCCTCGCCCTCCGGCACAGCCACGGCGCCGTAGCCCGAGGGCCCCCGGGCGCGAACGACCGAGGTCCCCAGCGCCTCGGCGATGTCCTCGAGCGGCCCCCAGGACCGCACCATGACCCGATCCGAGCGCAAGACGGCCGGCTGGGCGCGGGTCTCCGACACGGGCTTCGGAGGGACCACAGATGGCTCGGCGAGGTCGCCTTGCGCCGGCGAGGGGCTCGCCTGCTGCCAGGCGAGGACGAGGGCCACGAGACCGACAACCGAGAGCAGGGAGCGACGCGTCTTCATGGCGACCTCGAGGGCGAGTTCAGCGAAGCTCGACCTCGGCGATCGCGAGGCGGGTCGCCCCTCGGCGCCGAGCCAGGCAGTCGGAGTCCAGCCCCCCCTCTTCCAGCACCTTGCGGATCCGGTGGAGCACCACCGGCAGACGGCTCCGATGCAGGCGCTCGGCCTGCCGACCCCAGACCGCGAGCCGCAGATCGGAGTTGCCGATCCAGCCGGGCTCGGGCATGCCTCGGGCCTGCTCGGCCCGGAGCCGCTGCGCGAGCACGAAGAGCACCTCGGCCTGGGTCGCCGAGGCGATGCGGACCTCGGACCCGGGCCGCCGCAGATCCGTCATCCGGGCCTCGGGCCCCGAGGCGCCGTTGAGCGAGGCCTCGATCCGGTAGGGCAGCACCGTGTGGTCGACCTCGCGCGTGGAGGGCTCGCCAGCGTCGGGGCCGCAGATCAGCAGGTGCAGGGATCCCAGCTCGAAGGGGAGATCGACCTCGACCACCTGCTCGCTGGTGGGGGTGATGACGCGGCACTCCCCGTCCCGCCCGACCCGGACGACGAAGCCCTCGATCTCGTTGTCGCCGAAGGCCAGCGCGTGCCGCACGCCCGCGTCCAGGTCGATCAGCTCCAGCTCGGTCCCCGCGTCGATCGCGCCGGTCACCCGTACCTGCAGGTGCGTCTCCAGGCCCAGCCGCAGGCGGTCCTGGTCCTGGACCTCGACCTGACCGTGGATGCGCTTGTCGTTGACGAAGCTGCCGTTCCGGCTCGACAGATCCCTCAGGAAGACGCGCCCCCCCTCGGCCCAGACCCGAGCATGATCCTGGGAGACCGTCGTGTCCACGAGGCAGATGTCGGCGGTGCGAGCCCGCCCGATGTGGAGCCCGCGCTCGCCCACCTCGACGGCCCGGACCGGACGGTCGTCCCTCAGCAGCAACAGCATCACGCGAGAGTTCATGCGCATCGAGACCCACATCATCGCAGATCGGCTGCGGTCGATGACCTCGCCAGGGGGGCACGACGAAAGCGACGGATGGCGCCGAGGATCAGGCCGCCTCAGCGCCGATCGCCTCATACAAGCCTCGGGGCGCGGCGGGCTCGGAGCCCCGAAGCCAACGAGCGAAGCAGCGCCCGAGCTCCAGCTCCGCGCGGGCTGGGCCCACCCGTCGGAGCAACCGCTGCTCGACCTCCCCCGGCACGCCGCCGGTGAATACGCTGGCCAGTCCGAAGCCCTCGATCAGCCCTGGGCGCGCCTCGGCCAGGATCTCGGGCAGTGAGCTGGGGCTGCCGGCCGAGAGGAACCAGCAGGCCCTTCCCAGGCCGTGGACGAACCAGACCGGGTCCGCGTCGGCGGGCGGCGTCAGCCGGAGCGCCCGCCCGGGGCGCTGAAGCGCGGAGGCGAAGCCCAGCCCGTCGGCTTGCAGTCGACGCAGCGGACCCTGGGGCCACTCCAGCTCGGCTCCGAAGGCCCGAGCCATGCCCAGGCCGACGTGAAAGAACACTCTTTCATGGCCTCGAAGGTCGCAGTCCACGGAGCGGAGGGCGACGCCGCGGGCCAGCCCCAGGCCCTCGGCGGTGAACCCGAAGGGGCGATCGCGCACCTGCTCGGCCAGGGACCCCTCCCGACAAGCGTCGGCGGCGTCGAGGACCCAGCCGACCACCTCGAGGCAGCGCTCGCGCGCCGGACCTCGCCCCACCACGCTCAGCAGCTCAGGGCGCGTCCAGCCATGCACGCCGGCAGTCCTCCTGCCACGAGGGCGAGACCGTGACCAACTCTCGCCCCAGGCGCAGCTGCTCGAGGTCCAGCGGGAGCCCGATCTTGTAGGGGTTCAAGGGCTGATCGAGGGACAGCTCCACGCCGCAGCCGGCGGAGGCCCGCTGGAGGATGCAGAGCGCCAGGCGCTCCAGGTCCGCGAGGTTGTCCTGCAGCTGTCGGCGGAGCTCCAGGCCCTGCCGGGGTTCCTTGAGGCGCTGCAGCACCGAGAGCAGGAAGCCGGCCTGGCTCTGATCGAAGTGCCGATCCACCACGGGCTCGGAGGGCTCGCGGTCGTCCCAGTCCCGGAGCAGGCCCTGCATGCGCTGCTGGAGCTCCCCGAAGCGCTCCGCCAGCCAGCGAAGCCGGGTGAAGCCCAGGGGATCGGCCAGCTCGCCGCTGCGCACCCAGGGCGCCACGAAGCCGAAGTACATGGCGTTGTCCCAGGCCGTCTTGGTCGAGATCACCCGCGCTGATCCCATCAGGCTGTACATGCCTCGGTACATCGGCATGTACTGCTCGACCACCCGCTCGAACAGCGTCGAGCCCAGCCGACAGGCCCGGGGCTGCTCGGTCGAGGGGGCCAGGATCGTCGCCGTGATGAGCTCGTTGGCCACCGCGATCAGGTCGAAGGCCGAGGAGTAGAGCGGGTCCATGAACACCGCGGCGTCCCCCGTGGCCGCCAGCCCCCGGTCCGAGAGCAGGCGGCCGAGGCGCGAGGCCTGGGCCAGGCGCTCGAAGACGGGCTCGCCCTGGAGCAGCGGGGCCAGCTCCGGCTCGTGC
>CALGIB010000670.1 GCA_937915955.1 uncultured Pseudomonadota bacterium | reverse complement strand
GGGGCAGCGAGGCGGCCTTGCGCGCCCTGGGCGTGCTGGTCCTGCACGCGGAGCGCCGGGGCCAGGTGGTCGAGGTGCTCCTGGACGACCCCGGCCACAGCGCCGAGGCCCGGCTGCGGGCCGCAGGCTGCCGGGTCGAGCCGGTCCCCCTTCCGCTGGACGAGCTCTTGATGGGCATGGTGGCGGCATGAGTCGAGGACTGGATCCCAGCAGCGGGCTGCCGCTGTATCTGCAGGTGGCGGACGTCCTGCGCGAGCAGATCGCCTCGGGCGAGCTGTCCCCTGGCGCCGAGGCCCCCTCCCTGCGGACCAGCGCCACCGATCTGCGCGTGAACGTGCACACGGTGGCCAAGGCCTACCAGCTGCTGGAGCGCGAGGGCCTGCTCCATCGGCAGCGCGGCGAGGCCTTCCGGGTGGCCGAGACCGGGCAGCTGGCCCTCGAGCTGCTGCGCCGCGAGGTGCAGGACCTGGTGGCTCGCGCCGAGGCCCTGGGCGTCTCCCCCCAGGGCCTGCTCGAGCTGCTGGAGGAGGTGGTCCGCGAGGGCTCCCGCAGGAAGGCCTGAGCGCGTAGGCTTGTCGCTATGCTCCTGCCTTGCCTCGCCTCCGTCCACGCCGCCACCCTGTCCGTCCCGGGCGACTACGGCAGCGTGCAGGCGGCCGTCAACCACGCCTCGGACGGGGACACGGTGCAGATCGCCCCAGGGGTCTACGTCGAGGACCTCGAGATCGAGGTTGACGTGGAGCTGCGCGGCACCGACGTCACCCTTCAGGGCTCGCACACGGTCGAGGGCGAGGTCCTCTTCGCCGGGCTGCGCTTCACGGGCGCCCACGACGGCGCCCCGGTGCTGGACCTCGTGGACGCCGAGGTGACGCTGAGCGACTGCGAGATCGAGGACAACGACGCGGGCTACGGCGGCGTGGCCGGGGTTCGGGCCCGTGACACCGAGCTGACCCTCGAATCCAGCCGCCTGGCCTCCAACCACGGCTTCGGCGAGGTGGGCGCGATCCTGCTCGACGGCGGCAGCCTGCGGCTGGACCGGGTCAGCTTCGAGGGCAACGGCAGCACCTACGGCTACGGCGACGTCTACGCCCAGGGGGCGGAGATCGACGTCGTCGACAGCAGCTTCGCCGGCAGCCGGGCCTACAGCGGCGCGGGCTCGCTGACCGTCGTGAGCGCCGAGGGCGTGCACCTCCAGGGCGTCCTGTTCAGCGACACCTCGACCACCTACGGCAGCGGCGGCGCGCTGAACGTCCAGGGCGGGTCCGTCACCCTCGAGGACGTCGAGATCCTGGCGCCCCGGGCCTTCAGCTCGGGCGGCGCGATCTACGTGGACGCGGACGAGGTACGGATCGAGGGTCTGAGGGTCGATGGCAGCAGCAGCACCTACGGGCAGGGCGGCGCCCTCTACCTGCGCGCCCTCTCTGTCCGGGTCGACCTTCTGTGGGTGGACGAGGCCCAGTCCGAGACCGCCGGGGCCCTCTACATCGAGGCCCAGACTCTGGAGATGCAGCGCTCGGTCGTCCGGGGCGGGCTGGCCACCTACGGCTCGGGCAGCGGCATCCTGCTGGTCGAGGAGCTCGATCTGCACGACAACGACTGGCTGGACGGGGGTGAGCTTCGGGTCCAGGCGGGCACCCGAGGGCGCTTCATCAACAGCATCGTCACGCTCGACGGCGTCACCCTCGAGGGCGTCGAGGAGCTCGGCTACAACGCCTGGTGGGGCGGCATCGAGCCGCTCCTGGGCGAGGGGGACGTGCTCGTGGAGTGCAGCTTCCAGGCCCCCCCCGACGACCTTCACCTCGCCGAGGGCAGCGCCTGCATCGACGCCGGACACCCCGAGCTCTTCGACGACGACGGGAGCCGCTCGGACATCGGCGCGTTCTCGTCCTACCAGCCCGTCGACAGCGGCTTCCCGGGTGACGACACCGGAGCTGGGCCCAACGACAGCGCGCCCACGCAGGACACCGGGCACCCCGTCAGCGGGCGCGACCAGGGCCGGGGCAGCGCGGTTCAGCCCTTCTGTGGCTGCGGCGGCGGCTCCTCGGCGCTGTCCCTGCTGGCCGGGCTGCTGCTGCTGCGTCGCCGGCGCTGAGGCTCAGGCCTCGGGCGTCACCAGCGGCCCGCCTGCGTCGGTCCAGGAGCTGATCCCGCCCTCCAGGCTGGTCGCGTTGAACAAGCCCTTCTCGCGCAGGAACATCGCGGCGTTGTAGCTGCGCATGCCGGCCGCGCAGTAGCAGACGATCTCGTCGGCGTCCTTGAGCTCCTCCCAGCGCGCCGGCAGCTGCCCGAGCTCGATGTGGACGGCGTTGGGGATGGTCCCGCTGCGCGTCTCGCTGGCGGTCCGCACGTCGACCACGATGATCTTCTCGCCGGCGCTGATGCGCTCGTAGAGCTCCTGCCCGCCACACTCGATGGTGGCCAGGCTGGCCCCGCTGTCGCCCTCGGCGCTGGGGGGCGGGGCTTCGGCGACGGGGGGGGGGGACGAGGGCTTCGCCGTGCTGCTCGAGGTGGTCTCGCCCATGCCGAGCGCGCGCTTGATGGCGCCCTTCAGGCTGCTGCGGATGCCCATGTCGCTGTCTCTCCTGGGGATCTGGAGGCGGTGTCTACCACGTTCCCCAGCCCATAGGACTCGGGCTCCGCACGAGGTGCAGAGTGACGTCCCCGGAGATCTGCTCGTGGGAGACCTCCGCGCGCTCCAGCGCCTGGCCGTCCAGGAAGGCCCCGGCCAGGTAGGGCCCCTGGCCGGTGGCCAGGACGCTCAGCGTGCCGCCGGGGCGGTCGATCTCGACCAGGTCGAAGCTCGGGGAGCTCAGCACGTAGCGGTCGGTCCCGTTCAGGGGGTACAGGCCCATGGCGGCGAACAGGTACCAGGCCGACATCGTGCCGCCGTCGTCGTTGCCGTCCAGGCCGCCGGGCTCCAGCGCGTAGTGGCGGCCGCGGATCCAGGCCACCTCCTCGTCGGTGCGCCAGGGCTGGCCCAGCGCCGCGAACATGTACGCGAAGTGCAGGTCCGGCTCGTTGCCGTGCCAGTAGTAGGGGTCGGGCAGGAAGGTGTCCTCCTCGGCGTGGGACAGCTCGAAGGTCTCGTCCAGCTTGGCCAGCGCCTCCTCGCGGCCTCCGTCGAAGAGCGCCGCGAGGCCCTCGGGGTCGTGGGGCACCAGGAAGGTGTACTGCCACGGGTTGCCCTCGACGAAGTCCTCGGGCCAGCCCTCCAGGATCAGCTCGGACCAGCTGCCGTCGCTGTTGCGGCCCCGCACGAAGCCGGTCTCGGGGTCGAAGACGTGCGCGTAGCCTCCCTGGCGATCGCGCAGGATCGAGGCCTCCTCGCTGCGGCCCAGCAGCTCGGCCCACATGGCCAGCCCGCTGTCGTCGATGGCGTACTCCATCGTCTTGCTGACGCTGCCGTCGGTCAGGTCGGCGGGTACGAAGCCGTAGTCCAGGTACAGGTCCAGCTGGTCTCGAACCCCGACGTGCGTGGGGTCGGTGGCCAGGTCCCAGGCCAGCTCGAAGCTCTCGTCCACGGGCCAGTCGTCCACGCCCTTGGCCAGGCTCTCGGCCAGCACCAGCTCGGAGTTGGCCCCGATCATCGAGCCGCTGTCGCCGTTCCCGGCGGGCCACTGGGGCAGGAAGCCGCCCTGCTCGCCCATGGCCGCCAGGCTGCGCGCCTGGTCCCTGGCTCGCTCGGGCCAGGCCAGGATCACCCAAGGGTGCAGGGTCCGGTAGGTGTCCCAGAGGCTGAAGTCGGTCAGATAGGTCCAGCCCTCGGCGCTGTGGATCTCGCCGTCGAAGCCTGGATATCGGCCGTCTGCGTCCGTCCAGGTCTGGGGCATCAGCAGCGCGTGGTAGAGCGCCGAGGCGTAGATGCCCTGCTCGGTCGCGGTGCCGCCGTGCACGCGCACCGTCGACATGGCCGCCTGCCAGTCGGCCTCGGTGGTCGCCAGCGTGCCCTCGAAGTCCCAGTCGGGCAGCTCCGAGGCGAGGTTGTTCGCCGCCCCGTCCGCGTCCACGGGGGAGAGCCCCACCTGCAGCTCCACGTCGCCATCGAACCGCAGCGCGACGACGCCCTCGGCCTGGACCGCCTCGACCCAGGGCCGGGAGAAGCGCAGCTGGGCCCACAGGGGCAGGCCCCCGCCTCGTCCGGTCAGGCCGCCAGAGAACACGAGGCTGGCCGCGATGCTGTCGTCGGACAGGTCCAGCACCTGGTCGCTGGTCGAGCAGTCCATGCTGCCGCCGTACCGCAGATCCAGGACCAGCCAGCGCTCTACGCCCGCCTCCCAGGTGTACCGGTGGTGGGCGGCCCTGGTGCTGGCCGTCAGCTCCACCTGGCCGAGATCGTTCAGCTTCACGCTGTAGTAGCCGGGCCAGGCGTGCTCGTCCTCGTGAGAGAAGGGCTGTCGGTAGTCGCTGGGCTCGAGCCCCGGGCCGCCGGCGATCATCACCCGGATCGCGCCGCCGTCGCCCACCCCGATGCCGGGCAGTCGGTAGTGGCTGAAGCCCTCGACGTGGGTGTCCGGGTAGTTGTAGCCAGCGCTGTGGTTGAAGCCCGGGTTGCTGCCGTTGCTCGAGGTGTCCGGGCCGACCTTGACCATGCCCGAGGGGGCCGTGGCCGCCGGGGACAGGCCGCCGTAGCCGAAGCCCTCGCCGCCGGTGCCCACGAAGACGTCGACCTGGGAGAACAAGTCGACGGGCTGCCAGAGGCTCGGCTCACCCAGGCAGGCGACAAGGAGCAGCGCGGGGAGCAATACGGGCATCCCGGCAGCTTATCGTCCCTGCGTGAGCCTGAACGAAGCCGTCTACGCCGCCCTGACGCGGACCGAGGATCTGCCCCGCCGCCTGATGGTCGGTGGCCTGGCGGTGACCCAGGTGCTCGAGCGCCTGCCGCCCGAGCTGCAGACCCGGCTGCTGGGTGGCCAGGCCAACCCCACCCTGGCCCGCCGCGAGGCCCTGGACGAGCTGACCTTCGCCCTGGACGAGCTGGTCCAGGAGGGCCGCATCCGGCGCGGGCGCGCGCGCATGAAGTCGGCGCTGGTCGACGTGTATCGACGCCGCTGGCTCTAGGTTCGCGCTGTGCTCGTCCTCCTGCGCGGATGAGCCTGGATCTGCTCAGCGTGACGGCGCGACGTTGACGCCGGTGGAGGACACGACGACGTGGAACCAGGCGTCGTGCTCGCCCATTGGGG
>CALGIB010000669.1 GCA_937915955.1 uncultured Pseudomonadota bacterium | reverse complement strand
CCAGGCCGCGGTGATCGACTTCACCCGGTCCATGCAGGACCAGCAGTCGCCGCAGGGGGTGTTGAACCACATCAGGCAACTCTCGGACGCCAGGACGCGAGGCCTGTCCTTGGCCTGGAGCGCCTTGAGCGCGCCGACCTTGTCGCCGAACTCGGCCATCGTCAGGATGGTGCCGGCGCCCCCGATCTTGTGCAGGTGCCCCTGCAACCCCGCCTGGGTCACGTCGTCAGCGCGGCGCTGCGTGCGTTCATGGATCTCGGTGCCGAACACGCCGAGCGCCACGTCGCCGTCTGCCATCCCGTACTGGTGCAGGACTTCAAGGAAGCGGCGGTTTCGCCAGTCCTTGTCGGGCGATTGGACGGGTAGCAGGTCCGTTTGCACGACCAGGCCGTACTGGTCGTACCAGGGCGGGGTGGAAGCGGACTCGGGCTTGAAGATGAGCAGGGGCCTGCCCATCTGCTCAGCCAGCTTGCTCGCGGCGGCGAGCTCCTTCTTGGTGACGTTGCCGACGTTGCCCCGGTGACTCATGAAGGCCAGCGTCAGGTCGTAGCCGCGGCGCTCCAGGATGGACGCCAGGATCACGCTGTCCATGCCGCCGCTGAGCAGCAGCACGGCCTCCTTGCGGTCGTTGGCCCTGCCACCTTTCGCGTGGGCCAGGAACACCTGGGCCGCCTCTTTGCCCCGGAGCCACTCGGCGGCCAGCCGGTGGTGGCCGTCCTGGATGAATCGCTCGCCGTTGGGGTATTGCACGACGATGGGCGGTCTGCGGTGTGGGGTGCCCAGCTTTCGCCTGCGTCGCTCGCCAGCAGGGAGCAGATAGAGCTCGACGCCGCGCTGGGTGACCCAGGACTGGGAGCCAAGCAGCCCATCGAGCGGGATCTCGACCGGTCCACGCGCGATGGCGTCGTCGATGTGCCGACTGGCGACCCAGGGCTTGCGCCCGCCGTAGGGAAACGGCGACCTCCGCCAGATGAGGGTGGTGCCGTCCTCCGGCCACGGCTCTCGGCGCATGACCGGCAGATCGTCCATCGGGCGCGTCTGGTTGGTCCGCCCACCCCGCCAGTTCGGCAGCAGACCGCGTCGATCCCTGTCGGTCATCGACGTCCATTCCTCGGGGCCGACACCGCCGGGCGTGAACACCTGCTCGATCGCGCTCCAGACCATGAAGTAGCAGGGCATCCCCGCGAACCAGCTCCGGTAGTAGGCGACGTGCCAGTCGTGCTCCAGCGTGAGCCAGCGGTCGTAGCCCAGGCTGCGCGCGTGCTCGGCCAGATCTCCGCACCGCCTCCGCATGGTGCGATAGGACACCTCGGTGCAGCGCGGGTGATCGCGCATCTCGTTTATGCGCTCGGCGGTGCTGTTTATGCAGTCGGTCAGGTAGAGGAACGGCCCGGTCATGGTCAGTACCTCAGCGACGCGAGCTTGTCCTGGAGGTCCTCGATCTGCTCGGCGGTCAGCGGGCGGCGCCCGCTCCGCTCCAGGCGCATCGGATCCAGATCCGTGAAAGACAGGACGCGACGATCAGGATCGTATCCGGTGATGTCTCCCACGTTGAGATCGTCCAGCCTCTGGGCGACAGACCAGAGGTCGTCGTGCCGGCCGGGGCGACGGGCTCCGAACACCTGCGTCACGAACCTGGGCATCGGGATCGGCATCAGCCCTTCTCCATCGCGGCCCGGACCACCCGGAACAGGTGGGCGGCGGCGGGCGGGCAGACACCGTTCGCCAACATGGTGTTGGCCTGGATGACGTGGATCTGTCCGTCGCGTTTGCGGGGGAGCTGGAAGCTGTCGGGGAAGCCCATCGCGTGCTGGAGCTCGTCGGGGCGAATCATGCGGTAGCGCGGAACCCGACTGGTCAGGTCGTAGACGCCGAAGGTGGACTTGGTGCCGGGGCTGTCCAGCGGGTCGTCGATGGACAGCGGCACCAGCTTGTTCTTGGTGGTCCCGAAGTAGGGGATGATCCCCCGGCCCATCCCAGCCTTCTCCCCCCGCATGATCAGGTCGTAGACCCAGGACTTGAGCGGATCCTTGTACTTCTTGCGGTCCTTGGGGTGCAGCGGGAGCCACATGCCGTCGCGCCGCTTCGGTAGACGCCAGTCGATGTCGCTGCTCCAGTCGATGGAACCCTCGACCGACTTGTGGGGCTGCGTGTCCTTCGGGATCTCGATCCCCGGTCCGCCATGGCGAGCGACGATGAACAGCCGCTCCCGGCTGCACGGCGTGCCGGAGTCCGCGGCGTTCAGGATCTGCTCGGTGACCTGGTAGTCCATCGCCTCGAGCGTGGCGATCCAGGCCTTGTAGAGCCGCCCGTCCGCCTGTCGTGCGCCCCAGTGCCGGAACTCGGGCACGTTCTCGACGACGATGACATCCGGCAGGTGGACCTCGGCGGCTTCGAGCACGGCACGCGCCGTGGCCCGCAGGGCGTCATAGAGCTTCTTCTTCTCCGCGTCCTGGTCCCCGTAGGCTCCCCGCGCCTTCGTGTGCCCCTTGCAGGACGGGGACGCCATGTGCAGGTGGTGGAAGGGGGCACGGCGCCAGTCCCAGGACGGGATGGACAGGTTCTCCATGTGCGCGACGCCGGGGCCGGCGTTGGCGTTGTAGACGGCGACGGCCTCTTCCCAGTGGTTCGCGGCCCAGACCACGTCGATCCCAGCCATCGCCGCGCCGACCGAGAAGCCGCCCATGCCCGCGAACGAGTCGATCGCCTTCGGCCTGCCGCCGATCCAGGGGTTCGTCTCG
>CALGIB010000668.1 GCA_937915955.1 uncultured Pseudomonadota bacterium | reverse complement strand
CCTGGAAGTGGTCGGCAACGTGCGCCACGCGACCTACGCCGCCGACGACCCGGTGGGCGAGGCGCTGGCGACCCGCGTGGACATCCTCGGGGAGCTGGCGGGCATGGTCCAGGCGTGGGTCGGGTCCGGGCGCCCCATGCCCCCGGACCCGGCGCGGCACAGCACTGGCCAGCGGTGGGCGGCCACCATCGACGCCATCCTGCGCCACGCGGGCATGGCGGGCTTCCTGTCGAACTTCGCGGAGTCCGAGCACGCCTTCGACCCCGACTTCGCCGCCGTCCGCGACATCGCGGCGCTTCACCACCACGAGGGGCTCTTGACCGCCGGGGAGTGGGCGCCCGTCCTGGTCCACGGCGCCCTGTCCGACAAGCTCCGCGATCGGCGCGGCGAGCCGAGGACGCCCCGCGCCCAGGCCACCATCGTCGGGCAGCTCCTGGGGCAGTACCTCGACGAGAGCTTCGACACCCCGGACGGCCCGTTCACGCTGCGCCAGGAGGTTCCTCGCAAGGGGCACCCCCCTCTGTACGGCTTCGAGCCGGGCCCGTAGCTCCTGGGGGTTGCCCACCCCGCCGTCGTTATGTCAAATGCCCGGTAGGTCCCCCCGCCAGGAGCCCCCGCCATGCCGCCCACGAAGACCCGTCGCTCTGCCCGCCCCGGTCGCGGCCGGAACCCAGCCCTTGCCGCCCTCCCGACCCTGCGCCAGGCCGTCCTCTACGCGCGGGTGTCGAGCCGGGAGCAGGAGCGCGAGGGCTTCTCCATCCCCGCGCAGCAGGCCGTCCTCAAGAAGTACGCGAACGACAACGGCTTCGCGATCATCGAGGAGTTCATCGACGTGGAGACGGCGAAGAAGTCTGGCCGGACCGCCTACACGCAGATGATGGCCCTGCTCAAGAAGCGGTTGCCGAAGCCGCCCGTCGTGCTGGTCGAGAAGACGGACCGGCTCTACCGGAACCTCAAGGATTGGGTCGCCCTCGACGAGATGAACGTGGACGTCCACTTCGTGAAGGAGGGGATCGTCCTGTCCGACGACTCGCGCTCGTCGGAGAAGTTCATCCACGGCATCAAGGTGCTGATGGCGAAGAACTACGTGGACAACCTCTCGGAGGAGGTCCGCAAGGGCATGGCGCAGAAGTGCGCGGAGGGCGGCTACCCGGGCCGCGCGCCCCTGGGGTTCGTGAACCGCCGCGAGAACGGCCGGGCCTTCCTGGAGATCGACGCCGAGCGCGCCCTGCTGGTCCGCAACCTGTTCGACCTGTACGACCGAGGGGGCCACTCCATCGAGGCCCTGGCCCGGTACGCCCAGGAGAGCGGCCTGCGGGGCAACCGGGGAGGGATGTTGTCCACCAGCGTCATCCACAACATGCTGCGGAACCCGCTCTACGCCGGCCGCTTCTGGTGGGGCGGGCAGGAGTACGCCTCCAGCGAGCCCCGGATCATCCCCTGGGAGCTGTTCCAGCGGGTCCAGGAGCGGCTGGACGGGCATCCGTACACACGCGCCCGGAAGCTCGACTTCGCCTTCTCGGGGCTGGCTACCTGCGGCCACTGCGGCGCCGCCGTGACCGCCGAGATCCGCAAGGAGAAGTACATCTACTACCACTGCGCCAAGCGGTGTCGGCGGGAGAGCTTCGTCCCCGAGGCTCGACTGTCCGAGATGTTCGCGGCGCACGTCCGCCTGCTCAAGCTCCCCGACGACGTGCGGGAGGCGTTCATCGCCTCCCTGCGGTCCAGCCGACGGGACATCGAGACCGACGCCCGGGAGCGCGTGGTTGGGGCCCAGAGCCGCCTGGAGCGACTGAGCAAGCTCATCGACGCCGCCTACGAGGACAAGCTGGAGGGCCGCATCGACGACGACTTCTTCCAGGCGAAGCGGGCCGAGTGGGAGCGGCAGCGTGCGGAGGCCGCCGAGGAGATCACCCGCCTGACCACGGTGAGCGCCAAGACCCTCGACACGGCCATCGAGGTCTTCAAACTCGCTAACCGGGCGTACGACCTGATCATTTCCCGTGAGCCGCGCGAACAGCGCCGTTTGCTGGACGTGCTCCTCGCAAACTCCACTTTGGCCGAGGGCCGCCTGTCCGTGACCTGGCGAAAGCCCTTCGATCTACTGGCACTTACGCCGGATCCCGAACAGGTGAATGGCGGCGATCCTGGGTTTCAGAATCGCCGCCATTCGGTATGGTCGGGGAGACAGGATTCGAACCTGCGACCTGAAGCTCCCAAAGCTACCGCTCTACCAGGCTGAGCTACTCCCCGAGGCCGCTCGGGTAATCACCGCGGCGCCCAGGAGCCAGCCCGAGGACACCTCGCGGCTCGGCTCAGCGCCGACGGCGCACCAACAACACAAGGCCCAGCAGCAACGCCGCGCTGCCCGCTCCTCCCGATGCACAGCCGCAGCCCGGCTCGGGCTCGGCGATCGGGGCCTCGTCAGAGTCCGCGGGCTCACTGTCCTCGGGCGCGCTCTCGTCCAGCCCTGACTCCTGGGGCTCGCTGTCGAAGGGGCCAGTGTCCGCGCTGTCTCCGGGGTCCACCGGCAGCGGCTCGTAGGTGACCGAGAACTCCTCGATCTCGGCGCTCCCCAGAGCCGAGAGCTGAAAGCCCGTGGCGCTCGCCAGCGCGACCTCCAGCGGCGGACCGTCGTCGAAGCCCACGCCCAGGGTCTCGCCGTCCCAGCTCAGGTGGACCTCAAGCTCGGCGCCGGGCTCGGGCTCGGTCCAGGCGTGCGCGAGCACCTCGTAGCCGGTGCTCGAGTAGCTGAAGGCGTTGAACCACATGTGGTAGCCGCCGTCCCCAGCGCGCCAGACCGTGGGCGCCTGGATGTAGCCGTCGTTCCAGCCGGCCCAGCCCTTGGTGAGCACCGGGTCCTCGCCGTAGAGGGTCCAGTCCGTCCAGTCGTCCGCGCTGGCCTCGGCGAAGCAGATGGCATCCCAACACTGGTACCACTGCTCCAGCCCCCACTCGCTCTGGACCACGCTGCCGCCCTGCAGCTCGCTCTCGCCCGCGCTCACCGCGCCCAACTTCTCCCAGGCCCAGCCGTCCTCGGACCGGCTCAGGCCGGTAGGACCGTAGTGCTCGTCGCCCTTGGTGCCCGCGTAGAACAGGTACCAGGTGCCGTCCTCGGCGATGCTCACGTCCGGCTCGCGCGCGCTGGCGCCGTCAAACTCGTCCGGCTCGCCCAGGTCGACGGCGACGTAGCCGTCCTCGACGTCGTAGGTCGTCCACGCGTAGCCGTCGGGGCTGGTCGCGTGGCAGATCCGGTTGCCGATCCCGTTCTGGTAGCAGGCGTAGAACATGTGCCAGGCGCCGGCCTCGTCCACGGTCACCGTCGGCATGTGCTTGTGCACGCCGTCGACGCTGCTCAGGTCGTAGTCGATGGTGAGCACCGGGTTGCCGCTGTAGCGGGTCCAGGTCTCGCCGTCGGGTGAGGTCGCCAGGCCGATCTGGCGGTAGCCGTAGCCCTCGCGCATCGAGCCGGTCCAGTACAGGAACCAGGTCGCGCTGGCCTCGTCGTACTGCACCTCGCTGTGCAGCGTGTGCGAGCCCTCCCAGTACCCGGCGTCGGCATCCTTGGGCGTCAGGATGGGATCGGCCTCGGTCTGCCAGGCCCGGTGTCCGTGCGGGAAGCCCTGCAGCCCCTCGCCCAGCGTGATCGCTCCCCCGGCCCCGTAGTCGGCGGTCCAGGTCTGCTCGCCGACCGTCACGGACAGGGCACCGTCGACCACCCGGACCTTCGCGAGGGCCTCGAAGGAGGCCAGCCCGCCCAGGTCCAGGGCCGCGGACTGGTCGTCGAGGTGCAGCAGCCCCTCGCTCACCTCGCCCCCGACCCAGCCCTCGTCGGCGACGTCGAAGGTGGCGGTGTGGGTCTCGGCGCGGGCCGAGGTCAGGGCGAGAAGAAGCATCAGGACTCCGAGCAGGCCGGGATCCTCGCACGAGGCAGGGAGGGCCCGGCCCACGTCAGCGCGGCCTGCGCGCCTCCAGCACCCAGAAGCGCGTCACCACCGGCCCCGGCCCATCCTGGGTCACCGCGCGATCTACGAGCCCCTCGACGCGCTCGGGCCGCGGCACCGTCCGGGCCGTCCACGCCCGCGCCGGGAGCGAGGGATCCAGGCAGCGCATGGCCTCCCAGCTAGGCCGAGACAGCCAGCGCGCGCTCAGGTCGAAGCCCAGCACCTCGCTCAGCGGTCGCACCGTGGCCGAAAACCCCAGCGCCAGAGCCACCTGCAGCAGCTGACCGAAGTGCACGCTGACCTCGGGGTGGTCCAGCTGCCGGGTCTCGGTCGGCTGCTCGTCGAGGCCTCCGAACTCGCTCAGCCACAGCCGCCCGCCCGGCCGCAGCACCCTCCAGGCCTCGCGCAGGAGCGAAAACGAGCCCGTGTTGAAGAGCGCCTGCCCCGGCTCGACCCGCAGGTCCCAGTCGCCCAGCTCCGGCGAGGCCTCCAGATCCGCCAGCACCTCGTTGGCGAGCAGCAGATCGACGGACCCGTCCCTCAGCGGCAGCGCCAGCGCGTCCCCGAGCAGCCCGCGACTGCCGGGCGCCGCCAGGTCCTGCGCGGCCAGGAGCTCTGGGGAGCGATCCACCCGGGTGTAGGCCAGCGGGCCAGGGCCCAGGAAGTCCCGGGCCAGCTCGCCGGTCCCGGCCCCGACCTCGACGACGCGCTGGCCCGGAGCGGGCGCCAACACCTCGCGCAGCGCTTGACCGTAGCGACGTCCACCGAGCGCGGGGTGGGGCTCAGCGAAGGCGTGGGCCAGGGTGGTCTCGCGGTGATCGAAGTGGCCCTCGGCCCGGATCTCCTGGTGGTAGCGGCCCAGCGTGGTCTGGCCCCGATCCCCCCGCTGGTGCGAGGCCCGTGCCTCGGGTGGCCGCACCGGCGCGGACAGGGTCCAGGGGCCAGGATCCGAGGCCCGAACCGGCCCGTCCTGGAGCCGCAGGGCCTGGACGCCGCGGCCGCAGAGCAGCTCCAGCAGCGGCAGTGCGCGCTCGGGCTCGAGCAGATCTGCCAGCGGTCGCGCCCCGTTGCAGCCTCGAAGGAAGTCCAGCTGCCAGTCCTCCAGGCGCAGCTCGGCGAAGGGGAAGCCCCCGGGCCCCCGCTGGAGAGGCAGCGCGTGCCAGAGCGCCGGGCGGTCGGGGAGCAGCACCGACCAGCGCGATCGGACCGGCACCAGCTCCCCAAGCGGCGCGGCCTCGAGCATATGCAGGCGCCTCAGCAGCGCCTCGTGCCCGGGTCGAAGCCCTCGGGGCACCCGCGCGCACCGACCCGTCCAGCGGTGCCAGAGCAGGAGCTCGTCACCCTGGGGGTGCACCTCGACGGCGGCGTGCAGCTGCATGCCGTCGGTCTAACCACGCCGCGCTCAGGGCCGCCGGGACGGGCCTCACTCGAAGCGGAAGACCAGCTCGCCCACCCCGCGCGCGTCCGGCTCCAGCTCGAAGGACAGCCGCGCGACCTCGCCCTCGTCGGCCCACTCCTGGCTCACCACGCCGAGCTCGGTGTCGACGCTGGCGCCCACGAGGGTGAAGCCCTCGGGCACGTAGACGGCGACCTCGTAGGCAAAGGGCAGGTCCTCGCTGCCCCCGGCCAGCTCGGCCAGGACCCGCAGCTCTCCCTGCGCCCAGGTGCTCCCCTGGACCAGCGTGCCGCCCATGCTGATCTGGCGGTTCCAGCCCAGGAGCTGCGGCACAGCCTGGACGGGACGCAGGGCGACGACCCGGCTGTCGTGGCTGGGCACCTCGACCTCCAAGCGGTCGGCGACCACGCCGAGGAACTCCTGGGTCCAGAACTCGTAGGCCAGCAGAGGGCCCTCGAGGCCCTGCTCGCCCAGATCCAGCACGTGCACCGTCGAGGCCAGGTCGTCCTCGATCACCGTGTAGGGCTCGGTCGTCGTGTCGACGTTCAGGCCCAGGTCGAAGAGCCCGAACAGCGTCCAGCTCTCGTCCAGGCCGTCCTGCGGCGTCTCCAGGTCCACGCGCCAGACCTCGGGGAACTCGCGCTCGAAGACGTCCAGCGGCCGCGCCGCCGTGGGGTGGCTGGGCACCAGCCGGCGGATGGTGTCCAGGTGCTGCGGCTCGAGGTCGACCAGGCGGTCGCCCAGCTTCACGATGCCGCCCGAGAGCCCCACAAAGCTGCAGAAGACCCGGGCCTCCTCGAAGCTCAGGCGCGGCCAGGTCTCGTCGCGGGGGTTGCTGCGGAAGAAGATCAGGTCGGGGTGGTTGATCCAGACGCGGTCCTGCACGAACCAGCGGCGACCCGCCGAGCGCATCGTGGGCTTGAGGCCCTGCTGGTCCATGCGGTCGTCCAGATCCAGCGCGGGGTCCCAGTCCCAGATCGGCATGTTGTCCAGGGTGGTGCGGCCCGAGTCCGCGACCGGCCAGTTCAGGCCGTTGGGCCCCACGTGCAGCAGGAAGGTGTCCGCGCCCAGGCCCTCGCGCACCGCGGCCATGCCGGCGGTCCAGGCCTCCTCGCGGGTGGCCTCGTCGTCGTAGAGGTCCTGGCCGAACAGCGCGTAGTAGCCAAAGTCCAGCTTCATCCAGTCGAAGCCCCAGTCCTCGTGGAGTTCGCGCGTGCGCTCGGTCAGCCAGCCCTGCACCTCGGGGTGGGTCAGGTCCAGGATGGCGTCGCTGCCGCCGGCGACCCGACCGATGGGGGTCTTCTGGGCCAACCACTCCGGGTGCTCCAGGGCCGTCGCGCTGTTCGGGTTCAACGTGAAGGGTGACATCCAGATACCTGGAATCAGGCCACTCTCCCGAATCTGCTCCGTCAGCCACGCGGGCCCCTCAGGGAAGCGCTCTTCATCCCACTGCCAGTCCCCGACGGCCACCTCGTAGCCGTCGTCGATCTGAAACCAGTCGAAGCCGAAGTCCCGCAGGTAGGTCGCCACGACGTCCAGGTTCTCGAGGATCAGCGCCTGGTCGATGTCGGTCCCGTAGCCACCGCTGCTGCCGCTGCCGGACCAGCTGTTCCAGCCGTTGGGGATGGCCCGACCGGCCTCGCGACGGTGCCAGGGCACCAGCCCGTTCTCGTCGGCGACGGCCTGCGCGTAGCGCTCCAGCCCCAGCAGGGGGTCGGCCGAGGCGGGCTCGAGGAAGAGGCGCTCGCTGGAGAAGGACTCTCCCGGGTGCAGCGCCTTGCCCGCGGGCAGGTAGGCCCCCGTGGCCGAGAGGAACGTGAAGCCCTGGCGGCCCTCGGACTCGCGGCTGAGCGCCGGCTCGTAGGACAGCTCCATCACGGGCATGCTCGAGCCGAAGCTCACGCCGCCGGCGACCCAGGCGGACTCGGAGTCCAGATCGACCAGCGCGTGGCTCCAGTTGCTGACCGAGTGGCCCTCGAAGCTGCCCGGCGCGAGCACGCCCCAGCCCTCGTCGGGCACGTCCCCGGGCTTCACCTCGACGAGGAAGTCGAAGACCGTGAAGCTGCCATTCTCGAGGACGCGGTGCCGCGCCGGGTCCTGTCCCAGCCAGAGGCCGCCCTGCTCGTCGACGCGCAGAGTGCTGATCTTGTGGACCTCCAGGGTCCGCTCGCCGGGGTTGGTCAGGCTCAGATCGACCAGGAGCGGGCCCCGCTCGTAGGCCGCGAAGGTCCAGCAGAGGGCAGGCTCGTCGGGGCCTCCGGCGACCAGGAGCTCCAGCACCTCGGCCGAGCCGTGGGCGTCCTCGCGCTGGGACCGCCTGAAGCTCCGGGCGCGCGCGTCGCTGGTCCGGACCGCTCGGCCCGCCTCTCCCAGCCCGTCGAGCAGGACCTCGGCGTAGGCTCCCTCGAGGAGGGGGGCCTCGGGCCCCCGCATGGACAGCGTGCCGTCCTCGTTCAAGGCCAGCTGGACCCCTCCAGCGTCCAGGGTCACGGGCCACGGCGAGGCGGGCTCGGGCGCGCAGGAGAGCAGGACCAGCAGCATGCGATTCACCGTAATCGGGCGTGTGCCCTGGGCGTATTCAGGTAGGAGGTCCCCCATGGGCTACATCAGCCCCGAGATCGGAATGGCGCTGGCCCGCCAGATGCGGCAGGCCCGGGTTCGCGTGGACGAGGCGCGGGAGCGCGCGCAGACCCGGTACGAGGGGCGCGAGCCCGACCACGGTCCCGTCGAGGCGCTGCAGTGCCCGCGCTGCCTGGCGCTGTACGAGTTCGGCTACGACTGCCCGGACTGCCAGGTCAGCCTGCTGCCGCAGGGCTGCGAGGTGGAGGTGCAGGCCGACCACCGCTGGCGGGACCTGGGCCTGGCGGCGCTGAGCGTCGCGCTGCTGCTCGGCGGGGTGCTGCTGGTGGCGATGATCGCTACGCTGTAGGGGTACCCGGGCCAAACGCGGCTAGAGCAGGCCGCTGCGTCCCTGCCGCGAGCGCTCCAGCTCGGTCTCGATCACGGCGACGTGCTCGTACTCCTCGGCCTCGAGCTCCCGGTAGAGCTTCCACTCCGAGCTGCCGGCCTCGAGGCTCCGAGCCTGCTCAGCGAAGAAGTCCCGGGCCCTGCGCTCGAGGCTGAGCGCCAACAACAGCAGGCCCTCGCTGTTGGTGGGCAGCTCGACGCCGGCGTAGATCGCCAGCTGGGCGGGTCCGGGCAGGTCCATCTCGGGCACCTCGACGTGGTAGCGGCGCGAGAGGACCTGCAGGTGCTCCTCCTCCATCGCCGCCAGGCGGGCGAAGAGGGCGCGCAGCTCGGTGTCCTCGCTGCCCTC
>CALGIB010000667.1 GCA_937915955.1 uncultured Pseudomonadota bacterium | reverse complement strand
GAGGACCTGCAGCGGGCCATCGCGGCCTTCGAGGCGGCCGGGCTCCATGGCGTGGACAAGACCGAGGACGAGGGCTGCACCGGGGGCACCACGGACACCGTGCGGGTGTGGACGGGGGATGAGCCGAGCTTCAGCGGCTCCGTGTACTGGTGTGGTGGCCAGGGCTACGGGACGCTGGGCGGTGACGTCAAGGCCTTCAAGGCGGCGATGAACGAGCTGGCTCGCTGACACCGGATCGGGGCGGCGACCGGTTAAGCGGCGGACCTCTCAGGAGTCCGCCATGTCCACGATCATCTACACGAAGACCGACGAAGCGCCCGCGCTCGCCACCTACTCCCTGCTGCCCATCATCCAGGCCTTCGCGGCGCCGGCGGGCGTCGAGGTCGAGACCCGCGACATCAGCCTGGCCGGCCGCCTGCTGGCCGTCTTCCCGGACTACCTGACCGAGGACCAGCAGGTCCCCGACACCCTGGCCGAGCTCGGCCAGCTGGCTCAGCGTCCCGAGGCCAACATCATCAAGCTGCCGAACATCTCGGCCTCGGTCCCCCAGCTCAAGGCAGCCATCAGCGAGCTCCAGGCCGCCGGCTTCGGCCTGCCCGACTACCCCGAGGAGCCCGGCAGCGAGCTCGAGGCGGCCGTCAAGGCGCGCTACGACAGGGTCAAGGGCAGCGCCGTCAACCCGGTCCTGCGCGAGGGCAACAGCGACCGTCGCGCCCCCAAGGCGGTCAAGGAGTTCGCCCGCGCCAACCCCCACAGCATGGGCGCCTGGTCAGGCGACAGCAAGACCCACGTGGCCACCATGAGCGCCGGTGACTTCTTCCACAACGAGCGCTCGGTCACCGTGCCCGAGGCCACCGTCGCGCGCATCGAGCACGTCTGCGCCGAGACCGACGCCGTCACGCTGCTCAAGACGGTCCCCCTCGAGGCGGGCGAGATCTTCGACGGCACCTTCATGAGCAAGGCCGCGCTGCTGGGCTTCCTGGCGGAGCAGATCGCGGACGCCCGGGAGCAGGACGTGCTGCTGTCGCTGCACATGAAGGCCACGATGATGAAGGTCAGCGATCCCGTCATCTTCGGGCACGCGGTGAAGGTCTACTTCGCCGACCTGTTCGAGAAGTACGGCGACATCTTCGAGGCCATCGGCGTCGACGTGAACAACGGCTTCGGCGATCTGGTGGGCCGCCTCGACCAGCTCACAGCGGACCAGATGGAGGCCATCGGCGCCGACATCCGCGCGGCCCTGGACGCGGGCCCTCGGCTGGCGATGGTGGACAGCGACCGCGGCATCACCAACCTGCACGTGCCCAGCGACGTCATCGTGGACGC
>CALGIB010000666.1 GCA_937915955.1 uncultured Pseudomonadota bacterium | reverse complement strand
GGACCGTCTCTGCGAAGGACCGTGAGCGAGAGCAGTGGATGAGCTGCGACACCTACACAGACTTTAACCGGCTGCTCGACGCCCGTTCCAAGCTCGCGGTGCAGGAGGACGGGACCCGCTTGGACCTGGGCAAGCTCCGGCGAGTGTCGATCAACGCCCTGGCAGCCATCAACGAGAACCCGAAGGTCATCCTCGCAGGGAAGCGCAAGGCTCCCCGGAAGCGGGGAAAAGAGGGTGGCATCAGCCGCGTCCGACGCATGACTCTGGACTTCGACGCAGCCCGACTGGTGACGAAGCGGTGGGTCATCCTGCCTACACCTCCCGCGACGGAGAAGATCCACCACAAGGACCACAAGAGCCCGGTCCTGCACGACGTGGAGGAGCACAAGTGGCGCGTCTGGGTGAACACCCCGAAGGCACACGAGAAGGTGCTGGAGACCCGAGAGCGGAAGGACAAGAAGGGCCGCACCTACCACCAGTACCGGGTGGCGCGTCTCCGTGGGAAGGGCGGGTTCGCACGGGGAGGGCGCGGAGAGGATCCTGTCGGAGCCGAGTCGGTCCGGCTGGTGGTCGGAGTCGAGGATCTCAACATGCCTGGAGACAAGCCATGAAGCACGGTGAGCCTGTGGGGGAAGCGCGGATCGAAGCGTTCCTCAAGAACATGCTGGTGGACTCGGAGGACTACGGGGAGAACGACGGGAAGTTCACTCGGTGGACTCGCATGAAGCTGGACGACAGCGACCTGGTGATTCGGGCCTACCAGGAAGACCCTGAACATCCCTTCCAGCAGGACCCTGGAGGCCACGGACCTGCTTACGCTGCGGCGATGGAAGCGATGATCCTGCTGCGCCACTGGTGGTTCGAGAGCATTGACTACACGGGAGCCCTGCCTCATGCAGAGGCCCTGACTTCGATGGCGAACGACGCTTCGGCTGTAGCTGAGATCATCGAGAACCACGCTAAGACCCTGCGGGTGATGGCCGAGCTTCCTCAGCCAGCGGAGGCAGAGAGGCTGAATGCGTCGTTGCGTGCCGCGCAGAAGGACTTGGTCAATCACGAGCGCAAAATGCGGGAGCTTAGGGCTCTCGTGGAGTGTCACGAGGCAAGGCAGGCGCTCCACAGCATCCTCACAGAGGGGCCCGTGGAGCAGCTTGCGAGAGTAGCTGAGAACAACAACCAAGACGAGGAGTGAGGACATGGCATACGACAAGGACAAGGACGTGCTGGTCAAGGACCTGGGCGCGGTGGATGGCACGGACCTGACTGCGGAGATCCGCAGCTACGACGGCGGCTCTCCGAAGGTGCGTTTCAGCAAGGAGGTCAAGCGCAAGGGGGAGCTGGTGCAGCGCAGCCAGTTCAGCGTCCCGCAGAGCGAAGCCTACGCCATCGGGAACTTCCTGATGACGGTGGACGCTGAGAACGGCACCGGGGAGGAGAAGTAGGTGGGCTACCACGTCGAGGTGCTCATCGAGTCGGTGATCATCCCCGCGGACAAGGTGGGCGCTGCCATCGCGGCGCTCACCAGCCTGATGAACCAGGTTCCGGAGAAGGGAGGAGGGAGCAGCACCTGGCCAGGAGGGGAGCCGGTGCGCCACTACTCCTGGGTCGAGACTGCTACCTGCCTGGACCGCCTGGCAGCAGGGAACCTCGTTGGGTTCTTGGGCGAGTGGCGGTACGAGGCCACCGAAGGTGACCCCATGACTCCGATCGAGCAGCTCGCTCAGGATGCAGAGTTCCAAGAGGTCGAGGTCACCTACTTCGAGGGCGGGAAGTGGGGGGACGACGAGCAGCTCTGGACAGCTCTTGCTCCCTTCATCGCCTCCGGAGGGTGCATCGAGTTTCGAGGAGAAGACGGCCACTACTGGCGCTACCTCTTCGAGGATGGCACCCTGACTGAGCAGACCGGAACCGTGGTCTGGGAATGAACACTGATTATGGAGCGGCCCCAATCCTGAGGTTCCGTGTGAGGACCTACCGATAAGGAAAGCCGTAGCCCGTGGGCCGCGCCTACTCTTTGCCCCTTAGGCGGCGAGGATGGGTCTCATCGGCGGGTTCAGCGATCACACCGGGGAGTGGTGACGTCGTAAGGGGAGCTGTTTGAAGCGACCCATTCGCCACACTTTATTCGATCTTTACGAGGATGAGGAATGAGCAAACAAGCCGTCGTCTTTGCTGTGTGCAAGGGCGTCACACTTCACACAACAAGTAGCGGAAAGCACGTCGTGCGTCTGGCGTTGGCTCCCATCTGTGCGCCTGCCGGGGACGTCGACATGACGAAGTCGCTGGTGACCGCCTACGGGACGAGCGGTAGCGCAGCTGTCGCTGTAGACCGATTGATCTACCTGATGGGGGACAAGACGGCCCAGGCTTTCTTGCACTGGGCAGGGAGCGGTCCTGAAGAGGTCCGGGATCGCATCGAGGCGGCCTGCCTCAACCGCTGCGTTTGGCTCTGCGTGGAGCACCATACGCCAGAGAAGCGCTTCACCAACATCAATCCGCTGTCGCCGGAAGAAGCCGGGGCAGCACTTCGAGGAGGACACCTGTGAGCCTGATCACGACCGCACCTTGGCTTTGGGCCAGGGACCAGATGAAGAGCGCCCGGTTCAAGGACCGAGGGAAGCTGCTGTGCCTGAACACCCGGCTGGTGGTGTCCTTCGACAGCCCGACGGACGAGTGGGACGAAGACACCACGGTCTACGCCTGCCAGTACCACGGCACGGAGGTCGTCCGGTACTACCCTGGCAACCGGGTAGCGGTCAGCTTTCAGGGCTGGCCGACCATCACCACCAAGCTGCGAATCCGGCACTTCTCTCCTGTCTCCCTCGGCACGGAGAGCGGACAGGTCTTTGCCTACTGTGCTCACCACTCTCCTGGGGGGCAGAGGTGGCCGGGAGGGGACTACACCTGGTTCTGGTGGCAGGAAGGCCGGATGGTCTTCCGGGACGGAGGACCCATGCCTGACCTGAAGCCGGTGAGGATCAAGCTGAAGGTGCCGAAGCGGCGAGACACGCTGGTGAAGACCCTGGAAGGAGATGCCTTCAGGGAAGGGGGTCGCTACTGGGTCGCCGCGAAGAGAAGGAAGTTCTGGAAGGACGACCACCTGCTGCTCTACCCCTACTACGGGGACCACCCTGATGCTCGATCGCTGTTCGTCACGGACATCAACGAGGAGCCGCGAGAGATGATGTCTCACTTGGAGCTGCTTGCCGGAGCGCACTCCGGAGGGTTGAAGCCGGTCGACCGCTTCTTGTGGAAGGCTCCGGCATGAACAGCCACCAGAGGCGGAAGAGGAGGCGGAGGCTTGGGGTGAGGCCCCCCTTCCACTGCTTCTGGTGCAGGCAGGATTTCGCGACGTGGGATGGGCCTTGCGGCTGCGTCCTGAAGCACGGAGTGACGGAGTTCGGGACGGTCGCAGAGAGGCCCAGGAAGCTGTTTCTCGACCTGACCGTCGGGGACTTGGCCATGCAGGGCTGGAGACGAGGCCGCAAGGTCGACATCAGCTTCCGGGTGCCTTCACCTATGGAGCTTCTGGCCGAGGTGGCCGAAGACTACGAACACCGAGAGGGAGATGATGAGAGATGGCAAGACGAAAGTACAAAGAGCCTGAGGTCAGTTCTCAGGCCCCGGTGACCTTGGAGTTCGACGACTTCAAGCTGGAGTTGAAGGGCACGACAGAGCGGATCGAGGAGCGCCGCCGCAAGAAGTACGGGAGGAGCTACGGTTTGAGCGGACTCCTGGCCTGGGAAGGGGATGCCTGGGTCTTCGGGGACTTCACACAGGAGATCGAGACGATGTTCAAGCCTTGGCGAGTCAAGGTGGACGTTGGCTCCTCCCCGAGCCGGTACGACAAAGAGAATCAGCGTACCTGCTGGTTCACTGTGGCCTTCCCTATGTACAAGGTGCCCAAGCCTTCTCTCATCCCCTCTGACGAGGAGGTCTGGGAGGCGACGATGCCCTTCTCCCAGGCTTGTCGGAAGGTGCAGCTGGGCATCGGGCGGACGCACAAGGTCTGGAGTGACCAGATCGAGCTGGAGGACCGAGCGCGGCAGGCTACGTCCCTGCGCAACTGGGTCCGAGACCAGCTCTACGACGGGGCTGCCGAGGCTGTGGACTTTGCTGCCCGCCTCACCGCGCTTCGTCAGGAAGTGATCGCGGAGGTCGAGCGCCGTGTGGCCGAACGGGAGGCTGAGATGCTAGCCGGGTGTGCCGAGGCTGACTGGCAAGAGGCGGGAGTCAAGTTCCACCCCAGGGCCATCGAGGTTGGGTGGGAGAAGGGAGTGAAGAGTGCTCTGGCCAGCGCAGCCAGCGTTGGAAGAAGCGGCTTCCCCAGCCGAGTTGGGACGAATCAGGTCACGCCAGAGGAGGTCGAATGAGCGACTATTCCTACGTTCGACAGCGCCGACCGGACCTCTACGATGGGGCTGGTGTACCTGGGCTACGTTTCCGCGTCTGTGGAGGACGACCTGGATCGACACCATGAGTGGATGGACGAACACGGCCTCTGGCCGGAGGAGGATGAGGATGAGTAGACGAACTCCAGTGACCCTCGCGGCAGGCGGGAAGAACGAGCACGTCGTACCGGCAGGTCAGATCATCATCCCAGATCTCTGGGGCGTGGCGCGAGCTGTGCAGTCAGGGAAGGTGTTGGGCTCCAGAGAGCAGATGGCCGACTTGATCAAGCAGGTCTGGCACCTGGCCCACGACCTGCACAACCACGCCCTGCACCAGATCGACCTGACGCCGGCGGAGATCCTCTCGACAGCAGGGAGGGATGAGGAGTGAAAAACACGATCCTGGCGCTGACTTACTGGCTTAGGTTCACCAGTAAGCTGGACACAGAGAAGCCGCTGGAGGTGTGTCTCCAGGAGGCGCTGGCGCAGATCTCCCAGGAGAGGCCCGTGGAGGTCCTGGCTTCTGGTCTCGACTTCGGGGAGCTTCTCGCAGAGCTGGAGCAGCGGAAAGATGTCCCCTTCGACCTCGAAAGCCTGGGGTACCGGAAGATGTCGAAGACCCTGCGGTTCACCTCGCAGTACAGCGCACCTGACTGGAAGGTGCAGCACTCGATCTCAGGCGGGCCGATCCAGCGGACTCCCAACATGCAGAACTTCCCGATAAACTCTGCCCATGCCGGACTACAGCACAGCTTGGGATCGCTTCTACGAGGAACAGCAGAGCCTCGCGACGACGCTGAAGGACCCTTCCAACCAGGCGCTGGGGACCGTAGCGATCATCAGCGGGGTGGTGTCCTCCTTGGCGTTGGCCAAGCTCTACACCAAGCTGTCGAAAGAGCCTGTCGAAAGCCCGATGCAGGTCATCGCGGGGAGGGGCCTGACAGCGATGGCGCTGGGCGTGGTCTACGTGTGGTGGGAGCTGAACAAGACCCAGTTCCAGTCGAGGGACGACCTCCTGGCACTGTGGAAGAATGAGGAAGAGGGTCCTGTGTTCATCGAGAGCGAGGACATCGAAGTAGTCTGAACAACCGAGGCTGAGGAGCCTCAAGGAGAGAGGGAATGGAGAAGCACAACCGCTTCATGGCGGAGCTGCGCCTGCTGCTGACGAGGTACCACGCGGTGCTGGGCGACGAGAAGGGCAACATCCACAAGGTCTACGTCACCTACATGGACGACATCATCGGGACGGAGGGAGCCTACGATGGGCATCCGATCTACGAGGGTGATGGAGAGTTCACCGGAGAGGAGCCCAGCTTCCCGGAGATCCCGGTCGGGGATGTAGGCACGTCCTACATGCACTGCGGCCTCTGCTTGGAGGAGTGGAAGGCGACGTACAAGGGAGTGATGAGCCCCAAAGAGTACGCCCGCCAGCAGGGTGCCTGGACGAAGCAGGGCCTTCAGCTCTGGTGCAACCGCCACGAGGTGAACATCGCTCACATCGACTTCGTGGGGCAGAAGGTTCGCGCCTCGACGTTGGTGGCGAAGGAAGGGGAGGAGTGAAGCGCGTCATCCACGTCAACCAGTTCAAGAGTGGCAACAACACCATCACGGCGCGGAGCTGACATGGGCTAC
>CALGIB010000665.1 GCA_937915955.1 uncultured Pseudomonadota bacterium | reverse complement strand
CGCGGACAGCGATGACGATGGCCTGGACGACCGCGCCGAGGTCGAAGACACCCTGACGGACCCGAACGACGCGGACAGCGACGACGACGGGCTGAGCGACGGCGAGGAGATCGAGGACTACAACACCGATCCGAACGACGCGGACAGCGACGACGACGGGCTGACGGACGGCCAGGAGATCGAGGACTACAACACCGATCCGAACGACGCGGACACCGACGACGGCGGCGTGGGCGACGGCGACGAGGTCACCGCCGGGACCGACCCGAACGACCCCAGCGACGACACGCCCGTGGACGAGACCCCCGACGACACCGGGGGGGACCTGGCCCTGGACGGCCTCTACGCCGGCGGCGGTGGCTGCGGCTGCGGCTCCACCCCGGCGCCGGGCGGCCTGGCGCTCGTCGGTCTGCTGGGTCTGGCGGCCGTCCTTCGTCGCCGACGCTGACCCTCCAAGGGGGCCCTGCGGGGTAGCGCTGCTACCAGTCGGAGCCGGGGCCTCCCCAGGCTCCCATGTCGTTGCGAGACCCGTCCGCGTCGTTGAACGAGGACGAGGGGTCGCCCTGGTCGACGCAGGGGGACGAGGGCCGCAGGAGCAGCAGGTCGTTGTCCAGATCGCCGTCGTCCAGGTACTGCTCGAACCTGGGGCTGACGTTCAGGTTGCCCTCGCCCAGCGACCAGCCTGTGGTCGTGCCGCCCATGCCTGCGTTGTACCAGTCGCTGTAGGTCGCGAGGCCCGTGCCGGCGTGGAAGGCTACGTCGTTGCTGCTCTCGGCCGTGAGCACCGAGTTGTAGGCGTAGGTGGTGGTGCCGACGCCCGCGTACACCGCGTCACCGCGGACCGAGCCGGACACGGCCGAGCGGTTGCCCGCGACGACGACGTTGGTCATGGTCAGCGTGCCGCCGGTCTTCTGGAAGACGCCGCCGCCATCGGTCCTCGCCGTGTTGAAGGCGATGACGGCGTTGGTGAAGCCAGCGTCGGCGGCGTCGAGGTTCAGGCCGGCGCCGTCCGTGGCCTCGTTGCCGCGAACCAGCGAGTGGGTCACCTCGACGCGGCCGCCTTCGCCCACCCAGACGCCGCCGCCCTGGTCCGCGAAGTTGCCCTGGATCGTGACCCCGTCCAGCGTGACCGAGCCCGACTCGACCGCCAGCCCGCCCCCGAAGCTGTAGACCCAGAGCTCGTAGAAGGCGCCGCCAGTGACCTCGTACTTGCCATGCTCGGGCAGCGCGTTGTCCTCGATCACCAGGTCTCGCAAGACCGGATCGTCTCCGCTCACGAAGACGCCGCCGCCGTGGAACTCGTAGACGTCGACGGTGCAGGTTGCCGAGCCGCCGTAGCTGGACGAGGAGTCCGCGCAGGTCGCGCTTGTGGTGTAGGGGGTGACCGAGCCGGTTCCGCCGCGGATCGTGAAGCCCTGGAGCACCGGCGCGGCGTTCGAGGCGCTGGCGATGGTCACCGCTGTTCCCCAGGTGGTGCAGCTGCCCAGGGCCAGGGTCGAGGCGCTGCAGGGCGCGTAGCCAGGGTCGATGAAGGTCGCCTCGGACCCCTCCATCCCGGTGATTTCGAGGCTGGAGGAGCTGAGCTGGAGCGTCTCCGCGTAGGCCCCCGGCTGGGCGAGCACGCAGGTCAGAGACCGGTCGATCGCGTCCTGGAGGGAGTCCAGCGGGTCGGCCAGGGTCCCCGTGCCCACCGCAGATCCGGAGACCGGGTCGGCGAAGACCGGCTCACTCGGATCGTCGTCGTCGCAGTCCCAGGAGTTCGTCGCGTAGCCGGTCGTCAGATCGCAGCCGAACACCCCGGTCGCCGGGTCGCCGGTGCCGTCCCCGTCGGCGTCCGTGTAGTAGAGGGACGAGTCCTGTGCGTCGTCGTCGACCAGCCCGTTGCAGTCGTTGTCCACGCCGTCGCAGACCTCGTCCGCGTTCGGATGCACGGTCGGGTCCGCGTCGTCGCAGTCGGAGTTGTCCCAGACGTAGCCACTCGGGGGCCAGCAAAGCAGCACAGGCTCGCCGTTCGGGTCGCCATAGCTGTCCCTGTCGTTGTCCGGGTACCAGGTGACCGCGTTGGGGGCGACGCTGGCGTCGGTGTCGTCGCAGTCCCCGTTGGCCGCGGAGTAGCCATCGGGTCGGTCGCAGGCCAGGACCTGGGCCTCGTCTACGCCGAAGCCGTCGCCGTCCTGATCCTCGAACCAGAGCGTCACGTCTTCTGCGGTGGGCTCGTCCACCAGGCCATCACAGTCGTTGTCCACGCCGTCGCAGAGCTCCAGGTGCGCTGGGTTGGCGCTGGGGTCGTGGTCGTCGCAGTCCACCCTGGCGCGCCAGCCGTCGTGGTCTGCGTCCGCCTTGACAGGCCCGCCGTCTTCGCAGCCCAGGAGCATCATCGCGAGGAGCTGCACGACCCTCCCTGGCCCGGAGCTGAGCTCCGACTGTACGTGTCGGATCTGCGGATCTCAAGCTGGATCACGGCGGGATACCGCGCCTGGAGCTGCTACCCTGTCGCGGATGCTGCTCACCCTGATTCTGGCCTGTCGGCCCGACCCGCTGTACTTCGATCCACCGGGAACGGAGCCCGATCTCCCGGACGACAGCGCCTCGGACTCGGCGGTCGACTCCCCCGTGGACACCGGCGAGCTCTTCGGCGGCACGCCCCGCGTCCTCCTGTTCATCGGCGACGGCATGGGCCTGGAGCACGTCGCCGGCGGGGGCTTGCTCGCCAACGGCGAGGCGGGCACGCTGTCCTTCGAGGGCCTGCCTTACGTCGGTCGACTGCGGACGGGGTCGATGACAGGGACGACGGACTCCGCGGCCGCCGGGACCACGCTGGGGACGGGCTACAAGACCTGGAACGGTCGCCTCGGCATCGATCGCAACGGCAACAGTCGCGAGAACCTGCGCGAGCTGGCGGCAAGGCTGGGCATGGCCACGGGCGTGGTGACGACGGACAAGCTGGTGGGCGCCACCCCCGCCTCCTTCCTCGTGCACCAGCTCACACGCTACGACTCGGACGCGATCGCCGACGAGATCGTCACGACCGTGCCGGACGTGCTCCTCGGCGGTGGCGAGCAGTGGCTGGGCCCTCGGCTCGAGGCCGACGAGGACGTGCAGCTCGTCCGTGACCGCCTCGAGCTCGCCGAGGCCCTGGACGACGAGCGCTCGCTGGTCGGCCTCTTCGCGCCGGTCGAGCTGACCTACCAGGTCGAGATCGGCGAGGGGCACGGGGACCTCGAGCCCAGCCTCAGCGAGATGACGATGGCGGCCATCTCGGCCCTGGAGCAGGACCCAGAGGGCTTCTTCCTGCTGGTCGAGGGCGCGCGCATCGACCATGCCAGCCACGCCAACCGCGAGGAGACCGTTCACTACGAGACGGTGGCCTTCGCGGAGGCGGTCCAGGCCGCGATGGACTGGGCCGAGACCCAGGGCGAGGAGGTCACCATCCTCGTCACCGCCGACCACGAGTGCGGTGGCTTGCACCTCGACGGCGAGGAGCCGGCCGAGGGCGAGGACTTCCCAGGGACCGAGTTCTGGTCGGGGCAGCACACCAACGACGACGTCGGGGTCTACGCGATGGGCCCGCACACCAGCCTGTTCGCGGGCGAGCGCCTCGACGCGCGCTGGGTCTACGCCGCGCTCTCGGCGGCCATCGAGCAGCGCGTGCTGGTTGAGCCCACCCTGGATCCGCTGACAGATGGCTGGACCGAGGACGTCGGCGAGGTCCTGGTGAGCCAGACACACGACAGCTCTGTGGAGAACGTGCAGCTCGACGCGCTCCGGGTGAGCGCGGACCGGGACGGCCTGCGCGTCGGCATCGACGGGGTCTTCACCACGCGCGACAACCTCCCGCTGGTCCTCGTCGACGTGGACTTCGGCGGCTCGACGGGCCTGGGCGGAGACAACGAGCTCGGCGACTTCGAGGGCTCCTTGGACGTCGCGCTGTCCAGCCTGAACCTGGACCCGCAGATCGAAGGCCTGGGCTTCGACCTGGCGGTGGGCGCCCCCGACGGCCTGAACGTCGGCAACGGCGAGCTGGCGGACCCGACCGGGATGCGCGGCCTGGCGGAGCCCTGGTATGGCGAGAACGACCTGTACTGGCTCTCGGCGGTGACCGCCTTCGACGACGGCAACCTGGACCGCTGGGGCGAGACGCCCGAGGACATCGCCCCCACGGGCACCACCCAGGGCGGGCTCGAGGTCCTGATCCCCTGGTACCGCATCTACGCCGACGGCCTGCCGGCCACGGGCATCGAGGTGGCCGTGGTCGTGGTCTTGACCGATCGCTCGGGCACCCTGGCCAGCAACCAGGCGCTGCCGCCGCTGGCGACCGCGACGGCGCCTGGGAGCGCAGCCATCCCGATCTCGAGCGTGGTGCGGATCGATGTCGACGTGGACGGCAATCAGGAGTCGGAGGCCTGGCTCTACCCTTGATCCTCTCCCTGATCAGCTGCACCGCCAACGTGCTGCCCCCGCCGGACACCTCGCCCCCGGTCGACAGCGAAGTTCCCGTGGACTCGGTGCCCGCGCGCCTGGACGAGACGGGCCTGGAGTACGTGCCGGGGCTGCCGGAGCTGGTCCCGGTGCTGTGGCTGGACCCCCGCGGCAGCATCAGCGACAGCGAGAAGACCGAAGGCGAGCTCGAGCTCATCCGCCCCACCGACGCCGATCTCGACAACCTCGATGACGACCCGCGCAGCCTGGTCAGCGACATGGGCATCCAGGTGCACGGCTCGAGCAGCCGGTACTACGACAAGCAGGGCTACCGCCTGGAGCTGCGGGACAGCCAGGGCAACGATCAGGCCCGCTCGATGATGGGCCTGCCCCTCGGCAGTGACTTCGTGCTGCACGCGCCGTACTCGGACAAGACCCTGGTCCGAAACGCCTTCGCCTACCGGATGGGCCGGGCGGTCGCCGGGGACGCGGGGCCCTGGCAGCCGCGCACACGCTTCGTCGAGCTGTTCATCGACGGCGACTACGAGGGCGTCTATGTCCTGACCGAGCGGGTCCGCCGGGACGGGGACCGTGTCGACATCGCCCAGCCCGCAGCCAGCGCCGGCGAAGGCGACCTGAGCGGCGGCTACATCGTGCGCATCGAGCAGCACCGCAACGAGGGCTGGGACACCAGCTCCGGCACCAAGATCGACTACCACTACCCCCGCTACGAGGACATCAGCAGCGAGCAGGACGCCTGGCTCAAGGCCTGGTTCGAGAGCTTCGAGGCGGCGCTGATGGCCGAGGACTGGAAGCAGACCTACCCGGACTGGCTGGTGGTCGAGGACTGGATCGACCACTACATCGTCAACGAGATGGCCCACAACATCGACGCGTACCGGCTGTCGGCGTACCTCTACAAGGACGCCGAGGCCGAGGGGGGGCGCCTGCACGCCGGGCCGCTCTGGGACTTCGACCGCGCCTTCGGCAACGTGAACTACTGCGACTGCGAGAACATCGAGGGCTTCATCATCGACGACCTCACCCACTGTGGCGAGGGCTACCAGTACCCCTTCTGGTGGAAGCGCCTGCTCAGCGACCCGGCGTTCACCGCTCAGCTGCGCTGCCGCTACGAGGAGCTTCGGGGCGAGCAGCTCTCCGACGCTGAGCTCGAGAGGGCCCTGGTCGAGCTGACCGCCGAGCTCGAGCACGCCGAGCCTCGCGACCACCAGCGCTGGGACACCATCGGCACCCACGTCGATCCGAACAGCTGGGTGGGTGAGAGCTACGAGGAGGAGGTCGCGCTCCTGCTGGACTGGCAGCTCCGACGCGCCGCCTGGCTGGACGCCAACATGCCAGGGACCTGCGCCCGCTGAGGCTCGCTCAGTAGGGGATCTCCTGCTCCCGGGCCCAGGCCGCGCGCTCGCGGACCCAGTCGTAGAGGTAGTCCTTCTCGCCTTGGTAGTCGTTCCAGTCGTTGTCACGCAGCGAGGACCAGCCCGAGTAGCTGCGGTATTCGCTGCCCCAGCGGTCCCAGTCCCGCTCGGCCGAGGGCTCGAGGTCTTCGTACATCGCGTCCAGGCGGGAGACGAGGGCCTCCTCGCTCAGGGGCGCGCCGTCCTCGGTGAGGCTGGCCCAGCGCTCGGCCACCCGGTCGGGGGCCGCGTCCAAGTAGGCGCGGAAGATCCGGTTGGTGTTGCGATAGTCGGGGGCCGTGTCATCGGCGACCCGCAGCGTGCGCCAGTCCTGGCCCCAGGCGTGGTTGAAGTCCCAGGGCGCGTAGCGCATGTGCCCCGCGGACGAGTCGTAGGCCAGGTAGCTGTTCTTGCCGGCCGAGTCGGCGGCCGCCGAGAAGGTCACGAAGATCCACCAGTCCACGAACTCGTCGGGCTGGATCCACGTGTCGGCCTGGTTCACCACCTGCTTGTCGGTCTTGCTGCCGGACCAGTCCACAAGGCGGTCCAGAGGCCCCCAGTCCTCGCCCTCCTTCAGCTCGTAGCCGTCGTGCAGCGTGGCCTTTTGACCGCCGTAGTAGTTGGTCAGGTAGAAGTTCGCGTCGTGGCTGACCGCCTTGTACAGCGGGCTGTCCCGGCCCAGGCCCATCTGCGCCAGGAACTCGTCGTCGACGTGGTCCGCCGCGATGTAGAGCCCCTGGTACTCGTCGTTGAGGTAGAGCACGACGGGGAAGGTGCGCACGACGAGGCGGCCCTCGGCGCCCTGGTGCTCGGCGATGTCCTGCCACAGCGCGTAGGCCAGGAGCTGTCGGGTGTAGGCGTTGTCGTCGAAGGTCGAGATCAGGACCAGGTGGCTCTTGTCGCCCAGGCCTCGGTCGCTCAGCTCCAGCTGGGTCTCGTCGAAGTCCAGGGTGTAGCCGACCTTGGGGTAGCTCGAGCTGGCCGCTCCGCGCTCCTTGATCCGGCTCGTGTACTCGAGGCCGTCGAGCCAGGTCGTCGCCGTGACGTAGTCGCCGGACAGCCCGCCGTCGGCCCGCACGTGCAGCACCGGCAGGCCGTATTCACTCAGGTACGCGGTCGGATCCACCGGCACGTTGTCCCGGTCGTCCCAGCCGTCGGCGACGTGCAGGACGACCGCCGCGGTCTCGGGAGGACCGGCCTCCTTGGGCCCGCTGACCAGGAGCTCGTAGACGCCGGCCTGGTCTTCGCTGGGCTTCCAGCGCAGCTCGCCGTCCTCGAGCTCAGCGCCCTCGGGCAGCCCGAGGATCTCCGGCACGGCCCCGTTGTCGCAGACCACGTCGAAGCGGATCTGCTCCCCCTCGACGCCGTAGACCAGGCTCTCCCCCACGAAGAGGCCGCAGTCCCCCTCGGGCGGAGCGGGGGGCTCGGAGTCCGGCGAGGGCACCACGCCCACGGTCGCCGAGCAGGCCAGCAGCCCCAGCATCACGAGCCGTTGCTGGTCCCCGGCGTGGGCTCGTCGGTGATGACCCAGTTCGAGGAGGCGTCGGGGACGCGCGCGGAGGAGATGTCCTCGACCTGGGTGTCGAAGTCCAGGGTGTCCGAGGCGCTGCCGTCCGGGCGGTACAGCCCGATGGACTCGCCGGTGGTGTCGAGGTGGAAGCTCAGGTGACCGACGCCCTCGTCCTCCTCGTCGTCGTCGGCCCAGAGGATCAGGAAGCCGCCGGGCTGGATGGTCTGGGACAGCAGCACGTGCTTGGTGGGCGCGGACAGGTCGTCCGTGATGGTCCAGCCCGCGAGGTCGATGGCCTCGTCGCCGATGTTCATCAGCTCGATCCAGTCGGAGAAGGCGCCCTCCTCGGTCTCGATCGTCGAGGTGTTCGCGGCCATGAACTCGTTGACGAGTACGTGCTCGACCGCCCCAGCGCTGGAGTCGTCCGTGGGGCTGTCGTCGGCGACGGTCTTGGTGCAGGCAGCGAAGATCCAGACCAGCATCAGGCCTCCTCGCCGAGCGCGTCGGCGTTGGCAATCAGGGTGGCGCGCTCGACGCCTTCGACCTGGCCCAGGGCCGAGAGCAGGTGCTCGATCTCAGAGCCGGGCTTGAGGCTGACGTTCCAGGTCATCGTCAGGGCCTCGCCGAAGCGCCCGGTGCGGGCCTCGGTCAGGGACTTCTCGACCACGTGGGCATCGAGGATGGGCTCGAGGTCGGCGGGGCCGCACTGGTGCGCGGACATCTCACAGCGCAGCGAGTAGAGCCCCGAGGCCGGGCGCGTGCCCGGCATGGCGCCCAGGAAGAGCACGGCGAGGCCGACCACGACGGTGCCCAGGATGGCGACCTCGTGCGCGCCGACGCCGCAGCCCACGCCCACGCCGAGGGCGAGGAAGATGAAGGTGATGTCCCAGGGGCTCCGCAGCCTCGTACGGAAGCGGATGATGGCCAGCGCGCCGACGAGCGAGAAGGCCCGCGCCAGGCTGTTTCCGATCACCATCATCACCAGCGAGCTGATCGGGGGCAGCAGCGCCAGGGTCGAGAGCAGGCCCGCCGAGGCGGGGCTCTCCAGCTTCGAGAAGCGGTGCAGCCCAGCGACACAGATGCCCAGCCCCAGGGCCAGCAGCAGGCTGCGCAGCACGTCCGGGGTCGACAGGGGGGTGACCTGCCCGAGAAGGGCCTCGATCTCCAGGGGAGTCATGCCGCGGCCTCCAGCCGCCGAAGCGTAGCCGGGGTGAGCTGCGCCAGCTCGTGGGGGTGGTCAGCCCGCACCGTGGTCGCGACGCCCAGGGCGAACTTGCTGACCGGCTCCGAGCGCAGCCGAAGCTGGGCGTTCACCCTCCGCATCCAGCCCGGCATCTGGTCGAAGAACTTGAGCTCCAGGACGATCCAGTCCTTCGGGAACAGCCGCGCCGGGCAGGGCCCGAGCAGCTCGGTGGCCTGGGGGCGCGGCGCGGCTCGTACGTCGCGGTCCAGCGTCAGCCGGGCGCTGCCGGACTTGAAGATCTCGCGCTCGTAGCGAACCAGGCAGACGGTCTCCATCTTCATGCCGTCCACGTGCCGGACGAAGCGCTTTGCGCGCACGCGGTCGAGACCGGTGACCTTGTCCGGGATGGCCTGCCAGGGGCGAGGACCGAGGGCCAGCCACTCCTGGTTGCCGCAGGCGTAGCCGCGATGCTTGATGACCTGGTTGTCCAGCTTGCGCTTGGCCTCGAGGAAGACCGGCGCGTCCGAGCCTGGCTGGCCGTAGGTCCGCACGCGCACGCGGTTCCGGATTCGGTCCATGCGGAGGCGCTCGGTGTACCCGTCGAAGCCGTGGTTATCGAGGTAGACGCTGCTCACGGTGTAGCCGCGTCGGCCGAGGCCGATGTCCTCGGCGTGCTCGTCCGGAACAGCGTCGTCCCCGACCAACTCGAGCAGCCCCAGGACCGCCTGCTCGTGGATCATGTACTTGAGCTCCCAGCGCCCCTCGATCACGAGCCCTCACCGAGGAAGCGTGCCGTGCCAGTAGCGCCGGGCGCGAGGCCACCGTCTTCCAGCAGGATCGCCACCCAGTAGACGGCCTCGGCGCCCAGCGGCCGGGCTTCGCGGGAGATGTCCACGACCTTGCCAGGGACCTCGTTGTCGCCGGCCTGGAACTCCACGGGGTCGCCCACGTGTACGCGCTCGAGCTCGGCCTGGGGCAGGGGAACCCGGAGGTAGCGGGCGCCACCGGCGGTCACCGCCACGAGCTCGCCCTCGCGAGTCGGGGAGACCCGTCCGGACAGTGGAGACAGGACGGTGCTCTGGGCCTGGCGCTGGCGCGCCTCGACCAGGCGGCTGTCGATCCCGGCCAGCTGCGCGTCCAGCTCGGCGATCTCGGCGGCGCGCGGCGGCAGTCGGGCCTCGCTGACCTGGGCCTGGGCCAGGGCGAGCTCGCGCTGCCGGACCTTCACCAGGTTGTCGGCGGCGTCGCGCTCGATGCTGGCGATGGCGGCGCTCTGGGAGATGTCGCTCAGCCTCTGGGCCTCGCGCTCGGCGGCTTGCAGCTGCGCGCGCGCCAAGTCGACGGACTTCTGGGCCGAGGCGATGGTCTCGGGGCGCCCGCCGCCCACGAGCAGGTCCATTCGGGCCTGGGCGGCGCCGCGCTCGGCCTCGAGCTCGTCCAGCACGCGCTCCAGGCGCCGGCTCTCGACGGTCAGGACCGGGTCCCCGGCTTCCACGGTCTGGCCGGCGTCGACCTCGACCTCAAGCTGCACCTGCTCGCCGCGCTCCAGCTGGATGCTGCCCTCTCGGGCGACGCGGAGCCCGTCGGCGTGGCCGTGCTCGCTGGTGGTCCAGCGCAGCTCGCCAGCCTGCGCGGTGACGACGAAGCGGCCGCCCGGCTCGACGATGCCCTGGAGCTCCAGGGAGCTGGGCTTGATGCTGTACACGAGCAGCGTCGCCAGCCCGACGGCCGCGATGGCGCCGGAGATCAACCTGGTCCGAAGGGCAGCGGTTCGTGACAGCACGATGTCAGCTCGGTGAAGCGAGGAATCTACACTGTGTCAGTCGGCCCGGTTGTATCGAAAAAGTGTGGAGCCGCTGCCCTCGCCGAGAGTCAGATAGCCCCAGGCCGCCAGAGCGATCGCCTCGCCCTGGGATTCGGCGGCCGCTGGGGCGGAGCAGGGGCTGCCCTCGAGCACCTCGGCGAGGTCCTGGCCAGGCTGGCGCTCGTAGATCAGCACCAGGTCGGGCGTCCGCAGCGCGAGCAGCTCGCCGTCCGGGCTGAGGTCCGCTCCCGTGACC
>CALGIB010000664.1 GCA_937915955.1 uncultured Pseudomonadota bacterium | reverse complement strand
GCACGTCTCGGTGCTGCCCGAGGCCCCGGGCCAGGTGCACAGCGCCTTCGCCTTCCCCTTACTGCTCGATGCTCGCCACGACCGCGCTCGCGTGATGTCCGTGCTCGAGGCCCGAGGTATCCAGACCCGCCCGATCTCGGGCTCCAACCTCGCCCGACAGCCCGCGTTCTCGCGGGTCCCCGGCGCCCGCCTCGGCGGGCCCTTGCCGGTGGCCGATCGGGTCCACACCCACGGGCTGTTCGTCGGCAACAGCCACGCCTTCGGAGACGCCCACGGGCAGCTGCTCCGAGGGGCTCTCCTGGAGGCCTTCGATGGCTAAGGTCCTGATCACCGGAGGCGCCGGCTACTACGGCAGCCTGGTCACTCGACGGCTGCTGCGCGCGGGTCACCAGGTGACCGTCGTCGACAACCTCATGTACGGCCCGCTCCCCATGATGGAGCTCTTCGTCGACCCGGCCTTCGCCTTCCACAAGGGCGACATCCTCGACGAGCCGCTGATGAGGCGCCTCTGCGAGGGCCAGGACTTCGTCGTCCACCTCGCCGCGCTCGTCGGCTACCCCCTCTGCAAGAAGGAGCCCGAGCGCGCCACGCTGGTGAACGTAGAGGGCACCAAGACCGTGCTCCGCTGCCTCGATCCCGCCACCAAGCTGATCTACGCGAGCACCGGCAGCAACTACGGCGAGGTCCAGGGCGTCTGCACCGAGGAGACCCCGCTCAACCCCCTGTCGCTGTACGGCGAGACCAAGACCGAGGCCGAGCGCCTGTGCATGCAGCGCGGCAACTGCGTGTCCTACCGCTACGCGACGGCCTTCGGCCTGTCCCCACGCCCGCGCCTGGACCTGATGATCAACGACTTCACCTTCCAGGCCATCGTCAACCGCTACCTGGTGGTCTACGAGAAGCACTTCCGGCGCACGTTCATCCACATCCAGGACATGAGCCGCTGCGTCGAGTTCACCATCGACAGCTGGGACCGTATGGTGGACAACGTCTACAACGTGGGCGACGACAGCATGAACTTCACCAAGGAGGACATCGTCCTCAAGCTCCAGGAGAAGCTGAAGTTCATGTGCCACTTCGCGGCCATCGGCAGCGACGCGGACAAGCGGGACTACGAGGTCAGCTACGCCAAGATCCGTGAGGTCGGCTTCCGCACCACGATCGACATGAACCACGGCATCGACGAGCTGATCGCCGGGCTGTCGCTGCTGGAGTTCCGCAAGCCCTACAGCAACGTATGAAGGCGGTGGTCACCGGCGGCGCGGGCTTCCTGGGGAGCTTCGTCGTCGAGCGCCTGCGCGCACGGGGCGACGAGGTCTTCATCCCCCGATCACGGGTCTACGACCTGTGCAGCGAGGAGGCCTGCCGGACGCTCATCGACGAGCACGCCCCCGCTCTGGTCGTGCACTGCGCCGTGGACGGCGGAGGCATCGGGTACATGCGCGAGCACCCGGGCTCGGTGCTGCGAAACAACGTGCTGATGAGCACGCAGCTGATGGAGGCCTGCAGGCTGGGCGGGGTGGCCAAGTTCGTCGGCGTGTCCTCGGTCTGCGCCTACCCCCGCGTCACGCCCATGCCGATGCGCGAGGAGAGCCTGTTCGAGGGCTACCCCGAGCCCAACAACGCCGCCTACGGCCTGGCCAAGCGCCTGATGATGGAGCAGGGCAAGGCCTACCGACAGCAGTACGGCTTCGACGCGGTGTTCCCCATGCCGACCAACCTGTACGGCCCCCGCGACGTCTTCGATCCCGCCCGCAGCCACGTGGTGCCGGCCCTGATCCGCAAGTGCGTCGAGGCCGCCGACGCCCAGGCCGACCACATCGTGGCCTGGGGCTCCGGCCAGGCCACCCGAGAGCTGCTCTACGTCGAAGACTGCGCGGACGCGATCGTCGCCATGGCCGAGAGGTGGGTCAGCTCCGAGCCCGTGAACATCGGAAACGGGCAGGAGTTCACGATCCTCGAGCTGGTGCGAGCGGTCGCCCACGCCTGTGGCTTCACCGGCGAGGTGCGCTGGGACACGAGCAAGCCCGACGGACAACCCCGAAAGTGCCTGGACACGTCTCGGGCCGCTCTGGGACTGGGTTGGCGGGCCCGCGTGGACCTGATCACCGGCCTGGAACGGACCGTCTCCTGGTACCGCACGCATCAGGCGGAGCTGGGCTGAGCCGTCGCCTACCACAGCCGCGCTTGTGAAGAAATTGCATTCGATCGCATGGTCGCCCGACGCCCCCGTCAGCCGCGCTAACTTCCCCGCTGCAATCCTCAGCTGGAAGATTCATGCGCACCCTGACCCTGACCCTCGGTCTGACCGCCCTCGTCGCCTGCAGTGACTGGGATCCCGACGCCGACAACGACGGCGACGGCCTCAGCAACGGCGAAGAGCTCGACCTGGGCAGCAAGCCCGGCGTGGCAGACACCGACGGCGACGGCATCGACGACGGGGACGAGGTCGCCATGGGCACCGACCCCACGCTCACCGACAGCGACGCGGACGGCATCGATGACGGCATCGAGAGCGACTACGGCACCGACCCCACCAACGCCGACAGCGACGGCGAGGGCTTCCTCGACGGCCAGGAGATCGACCTGGGCAGCGACCCCCTGAACAAGTTCAGCTGGCCCACGGGCACCGGCCAGTGGCCCGACCTGTCCGCCGACGCCCAGGCCTCGGACATCCAGTTCACCGAGTTCGACTACGGCCTGGCCTTCCCCGACTTCGTCATGTCCGACCAGTTCGGCGGCGAGTTCACGCTCTACCAGTTCTACGGAAACGTCGTGCTCGTCGACATGTCTGCAGGCTGGTGCGGTCCCTGCCGGGCCGAGGCCGCCGAGGCCCAGGAGCTCTGGGTCGAGTACAAGGACGAGGGCTTCATCATCATCCACGCCATGGTGGGCGACGACAGCGACAAGCAGCCCAGCACGGACTGGCTGATGGGCTGGGCCGAGCAGTACGGCATCGGCTTCCCCGTCGGCGACGGCCACAAGAAGGGCGGCGACTTCTACGGCGACGTCTACAACGGCCTCGCCAGCGCCGGCCTGAACGAGGGCTACATCCCCTACATGGTCCTGCTCGACCGCGAGCTCAAGCTGCACACCCAGTTCGTGGGCTCGGGCGGCAACAAGACCAAGGACATCGAGGCGGCGCTGGCCAAGTAGTCCAGGCAGCTTCGCTCGGAGAGGCGTCCGGTCTCCGCTTCGGCGGGGCGGGCGCCTCTCTCGTCTCGGACACCCGGCGAGCTCAGAGCAGCAGCGCGGCCGCGATCACCACGACCAGCAGCAGGCTGATCAGCGCCAGCCAGGCGATGACCTCGGGCTGGCGCTCCGGACCCTGCTCCGGCGCGTCGAAGTCCAGATCGCTGCCCATGGCCGCCACCAGGCTCTCCAGGTCCGCCCGGGCGTGGGGCCGCAGGCCCTCGAACTCCAGCCCGTAGCCGACGCGACCGTCCAGCACCTCGACCCGCCGGACCAGGGCCGTGCCGGCGATGACGATGCCGCCGTTGCGCAGGTGCAGGTGCACGCGGTCGTGGGGGCTGGGCAGCTCCTCGCCCTCGACGTAGCAGCCCGTCGCGCTCAGATCGAGCAGGCAGAAGCTGCCGCTCCGAGCGCCCTGGGTCCAGGTCACCGTGCTGAGCGCGCTCACCCGAGGGGAGATGCGTCGGTTGGAGGCCTGTCCGGGGCTTGTCACACCGCAGAGATACCATTGATGCTCCCCCACGCCAGCTGTCAGGAGGCTTACGCTCGATGGGCTTGCTCTTGTTGTTGGCTTGCCCCGAGCGCGTCACGGGCGAGGCCCGGCCGCTGGACACACGCTTCACCGCAGGAGGGCCCGGCGGGGGCACTGCGCAGACCGTGTTCGTGCACGACCCGAGCGCCGGCCCGGACACGCCCTTCGCGGCCAAGGACGGCGAGCGCGTCCTGATCTCGGGCGAGATGACCTCCGAGGCCAGCGGCAGCGTCGACATGGACATCATGGCGCCGGACGCCTCGGCGCCAGGCGGCATGGCGCACCTCGGCAAGCTGCTCTTCGACGGGCCGGGCCCCTTAACCATCGAGGCGCCCACCGGCGCGGGCAGCATCACCCTGCAGGCCTTCCAGGACGTCGACGGTGACGGACCCAGCGATCCGGACCCCTTCGCCGCGGCCAGCGTCGTCGTCCAGGACCAGGACATCGTGGGCGTCGCGCTGGACATGGTGGTCGGCGGGCGCGCCCTGGCCCAGCTCGCCTCGGCCTCGGGCGGGAGCATGTTCGGGGACCACCAGGGAGAGTGGACCGGCGTGCAACTGGTCGCGGAGAGCAGCTCCAGCAGCCCGCTGGTCGTGGACCTGCGCACCCCCGACCCCAACGCCCCCAGCGGGGACGCATACCTGGGCAAGCTGCAGTTCCCTCGGCCCGGCCCCATCGCCTTCGAGGTGCCCCGCGGCCTCGGCCCGATCACGCTGCAGATCTTCCAGGACGAGGACAGCGACGGCCCGGACGCCACCGATCCCTTCGTCGAGGCGCGGCTTCACGTGGGCCGCGAGGACACCCTGGACCTGGGCAGCCTGACGCTTCGGCCGGGGGGCTTCGCCATGCCTGGCACCGCCCCCGCCGCGGCGCCTGCTCCGAGCGCCGCGGCGCCCGTCTTCGCCGAGCTCGGCCCGAGCCCCGTCACCTTGTCCGGGACCCTGGTGCTCCGGGGCCTCGAGGCCGACCAGGTGGACCTCGATGTCTTCGCCGTGGACCCCGCAGGGCAGGGCGGAAAGCGCTACATCGGCAAGCTCAAGGTCGCCCCCGGACCCTGGTCGTTCCAGGCCCCAGCCCAGGTCGGCGGCCTCCACCTGGAGGTCCTCTTCGACCGCACGGGCGACGGCCCGACCGGCGACGATCCACGCGGGGTCTACGCCGGAAATCCGGTGCTCGTAGGCGGCGAGGACCTGGACAGCTTGGACCTGTTCCTGTCTTCGGGCAGCTGAGGCTATACTCCCGCGTCCGGAGGAGTCCCATGAAGCGCCACATCGCCGCCCTCGCGCTGCTGAGCATGTGCGCGACCGCGAGCAGCCCCGCCTGGGCTGTCCGCTCGCCCACAGAGGTAGGTGACCTCGTCGTCACCGAGATCATGACCGAGCCACAGAAGGTGGCCGTCTACTTCGGTCAGTGGATCGAGGTCACCAACGCATCGGGCGAGCTCCTGGACCTCAACGGTCTGGTCGTCAAGGACGCCACCGGCGGGGAGCAGTTCTCCGTCGTGGGCGGCTCCGAGCTGCTGCTGCCCCACGGCGAGGCCATCGTCTTCGGCGTCAGCGACGTCCGCACCACCGGCGTCACCGGCTACAACGGCAACATCCCCGTCGACGTCGTGTACTCCTTCGGCGACTTCGAGATGAAGCGCTCCTCCGACACGATCCGCCTGACCTACGACGGCGACGTGATCGACTCGGTCACCTGGGACAGCTCCTGGGGCCTGCCCACGACGGCCAGCTACCAGGTCGCCCCCCAGGGCTACCTCGAGTGGGCCAACGGCCTGTCGCTGAACTGGTGCAGCAGCGACCTCTTCATCGATCCCACCGGCCTGTACGGGACCCCGGGCGAGCCCAACGACTACTGCCTGGGCGCCGGCACGGACGGCGACGGCGACGGCTACACCCGCCAGCAGGGTGACTGCGACGACACGGACCCCTACGTGAACCCCGGCGCAATCGACGGCACCGAGGCCCCCTTCGGCGAGCCGGACGACGACGCCAACTGCGACAACGTCCGAGACAACGGCACCGATGACGCGGACGGCGACGGCTACACCGGCATCGACGGCGACTGCGACGACACCAACGCGAACATCAACCCCGCCAAGAGCGAGGGCAAGACCGCCGACGGCATCGACAACGACTGCAACTGCTGGATCGACGACATCGACGGCGACGGCGACGGCTTCCCGAACCTCGACCCGCCCGCCGACTACATCCCGTACTCGGACGACGACGTCACGGACCTGTTCTGCGACAGCGCCGACGAGATCGGCGACTGCGTGGACGAGGGCATCATCGACGGCGTCACGGCCACCCAGATCCACCCCGGCGCGACGGAGACGCCCTACAACGGCGTCGACGAGGACTGCGACGGAGAGGACCTCTGCGACGTCGACCAGGACGGCTACGACAGCGACGAGTGCGAAGGCGGCCGTGACTGCAACGACAACAACGCCGAGGTCCACCCCGGCGCGGCCGACGCCAACGGCGAGCCCGACGGCATCGACAACGACTGCGACGGCATCATCGACAGCCCCGATCGTGACGGCGACGGCTACATGATCACGGACGGCGACTGCGACGACTCCAACGCCGCCGTCAACCCTGGCGTCGAGGAGGCCTGTGATGACTTCCTCGACAACAACTGCGATGGTTTCTACAACGAGGGCTGCAGCTACCCGGCCATGAACGCGAGCGTTCAGGGCGGGACTGTAGCCACGTGCTCCTCGGTCACGACCGCAGGAGGCCTGACACTGTCCCTGGCCGCTCTGTTCGGCCTGCTCATCTCGCGCCGACGCCGCTGAGGTCCCTATGCTGCTGCTGACCGCCTGGACGCTCTCCGGCGCTGCCTTTGCGCAGGACCAGAGCGTCGACATCGACCGCTTCAAGCCCCCGACGGACTCCTACGGCTACCTGGCCACCGAGTCCGCCGAGACCCTCGGCAACCTCCAGGTGGGCGTCGGGCTGTGGGCGAACTACGCCAGCAACCCCGTGGTCCTGGTGGACGCCCAGGGCCGGCGGGTCAGCCCCGCGGGCGTGACGGGGGCCCCGGTGTCCTCGCGCTTCGTGACCAACGCCCACCTGGGCATGGGCATCACGAACTACTTCAGCCTGACGGCCGACCTGCCCATCGTTCTGCTCCAGCAGGGCTACCAGATCGACGATCTCAGCAAGCTGGGCAACCCCGGCTCGCTGCAGGCCAACGGCCTCGGCGACCTGCGCATCTCGCCGAAGATCGCCCCGGTGAGCCGGGACGAGATGCCCATCGGCGTGGCCCTGGTCGTCCCGATCAGCGTGCCGACGGGCGCCGCCACCGACTTCATGGGCGAGGACGCCGTCACCGCGGCCCCCACCCTGGCCGTCGAGTTCAGCGACGGCTCGGTCTGGCGCCGCAGCTACACGTGGCGCGCCGCGGTCAACCTCGGCTACCAGATCAAGGCCCCTGACCGGGCCCGCGACGTGCAGACCGGCTCAGCCATCATCTACCGGGCGGCCTTCGGCTACCGCGTGGCCGACCCGGTCGAGCTCGAGCTCGACGTCTACGGACAGACCTGGGGCGCGCAGGCCAACCAGAGCCCGCTCGAGGCGGCCCTCGGCGGCAAGTTCCTCATCGGCCCCTGGCTGTCCGCCAGCGTCGGCCTCGGCATGGGCATCGTGCCCGGCCTGGGCACCCCCGACTTCCGCGGCATCGTCGGCCTGAGCGCGGCGCCCAGCTTCGACCCCAACGCCAAGGACACCGACAAGGACGGCATCCCCGACGGGGACGACAGCTGCCCGAAGCACGCCGAGGACCTGGACGGCTTCCGCGACACGGACGGCTGCCCCGAGGCCGACAACGACGGCGACGGCGTCGAGGACGAGGTCGACCGCTGCCCGGACGACCCCGAGGACGACGACGGCTTCATGGACAACGACGGCTGTCCCGAGCCCGACAACGACAAGGACGGCGTGCTCGACATCAACGACCGCTGCCCCAACGAGCCGGAAGACAAGAACGGCTACCAGGACGAGGACGGCTGCCCCGACGTGGCCGACGGCGACGGCGACGGCATCAACGACGACGTGGACCGCTGCCCCTACGACGCCGAGGACTTCGACGGGGTCGAGGACGAGGACGGCTGCCCCGACGAGGACCGCGTGGTGCTCAAGGAAGGCCGGATCCAGATCAACGAGCGGGTCTACTTCGAGTTCGGAAAGGCCATCATCAAGACCGAGTCCCACGACCTGCTGGACGAGGTGGCCCGGGTCATCCTGGCCAACCCCCAGCTCCTGCTGATTCGCGTCGAGGGTCACACCGACGACGTCGGCAGCGACGTGAACAACCTGAAGCTGTCGGGCTCTCGCGCCGCTGCGGTCAAGGACTACCTCGTCGGCCAGGGCGTCGAGGCAGGCCGCCTCACCAGCGTCGGGCTGGGTGAGTCCTCGCCGATCGACACCAACGACACCGAGGACGGGCGCGCGGCCAACCGCCGCGTCGAGTTCATCGTGGTCAAGGAGTCCAAGCGCTAGCTGGGCTCCCCGACAGGAATGCTCGACCGGCCTGCGGTGCTATGGTGCCCAGCCTCGCGAGCCACTGGAGACGAGTCATGAAGAAGAGCCTGATCATGGGCGCGGTGTTCCTGCTGCCCTCGATCGCCCTGGCGGGCGCCACCGTGTCGACCTTCAAGAAGGAGTCGCGCAAGGGCGCCAACTTCTACGCGGGCAACGCGGCCATCGACTCCAAGCTCGACACCGCCTGGGTCGTCCCCGGCGAGTCCCCCAACCGCGGCGAGTGGATCATGCTGGACGTGCCCAAAGGCACGATCGACAAGATCGGCATCTACCCGGGCCTGGGCGACAGCGCCGAGGCCTTCAGCGACCACCCTCGGGTGAAGAAGATGAAGGTCGAGGTCATCTGCTGCCAGGACGACGACTTCGCCAACGTGCAGGGCGCGGCCCACTTCGACATCCAGGACAAGGCCGAGATGCAGACCATCGACATCGATGATCTGGCCGTCGGCAACGACCTGTTCGGCGGTCGCGTGCGCATCAGCGTCGTGGACATCTACGAGGGCGTGGACTTCCCGAACGTCGGCATCGCCGAGATCCTGGTCCACATGAAGGAGTTCGACTCCGCCGCGCAGGTCTCCGAGTCGTCCACCGAGAACCCTGACCACGTCAACATGGACATGGTCGACGGCAACGCGAAGACCTTCTTCGCCACCGCCAGCGCAGGCGCCTACTTCGTCTTCAACTCCGACGGCTACGGGGTCTCCAGCGTGGCGCTCACGCCGGGGCCCAAGGGCTACGACACGATCAAGAAGGCCAAGGTCACCGTCGACGGCAACCGCGAGCTGATCGTGGACGTCGCCGCCGACCACAAGGGGCCCATCGTCCTGCCCGTACCCGCCGTCTACGGCTACACCGGCACCAACAGCTTCGACGGCATCAAGGTCGAGATCCTCGAGGTCTACCCGGGCAACGGCGAGATCGCGATCAGCGAGCTCCAGGCCAAGGCGACCTACTACGAAGGCCTCTGAGCCGTGGTGGACCTGGTCCTCTGGGGAGACGCCCAGAGGGTCCGAGGTCTGAACCTGCAGCCCGGCCTCTTCGTCCTTAGGCCGGGCTACGTCGCCTTCCTGCCGACCCAGCCCGAGCGCAACCTGGCCGCCAGCATGGCGCTGGTCGGCGCGGGCTTCGTGCGTGTGGAGGGGGACGCTGCCCGCTACGACCTGAAGGGGCTGTGGCTGAAGGGGCCCGAGGCCTTCGACGAGGCCGTGGCTGGCTGGGCCGTGCAGCGTCAGACCCGCGAGCACGTGGAGCTGGTCCTGGGCGAGGAGATCCGAGGCCAGCGCGCCCTCGTGGTGCGCAGCGACGCCGACAACCAGCTGATCTGCCAGCTCCGCGGCGCCGACCCGGCGGCCCTGATCGAGGGCTGGATGCTCGGCAAGCCCCGCTTCGACGCGCCCCAGATGAAGAAGGTCATGGGCGTCATCACCTTCATCCCGGCCCTGTTCGCCGTGATCTGCGGGCTGGTCGCCTACCTCGGCGACGACAAGATGGCCTACCTGGGCGTCCCCTTCTGGGGCGTGCTCGTGGTCTTCGGCTGGGGTGGGTACTTCTACGCCAAGCGCAGACACGAGAAGAACCACGGGCCAGATCCCGAGCCGGCGAGCCACTGACACCCGGCTGACAGCACCGGGACCTGGGCGCGGCACCGGGCGAGATGACAGCAGGAGGCTGTCATGTCGTTCGAGATCCCCGACCTGCTCTTCGCCCAGCGGGCTGACCTGAACCGCGAGTGGGCCCTGGCCATGGGTGTCCGCGCCGTCGCCCGTCACCGCGGTCGGGACCGGGGCCGCGAGGTCTACCCCGAGGCCCTGGAGCTCCACTACAGCGTGGGCGAGACGGGCGAGGCGCTGCTCCGGAGCTGGTGCGCCGACCCCGAGTTCGCCGAGGAGCTGGGCCGTCGACTCCGGAACCGCCTGGCCCGCGAAGGCACCCGCCTGCCCACGCTGAGCTTCCGCGTCAGCCGCGATCAGCGCGCCGGCGTGCTCGCTCACGAGGTCACTCCGGTGCGACCTGGCTCCATGCTGCTGGGCGCCCCCGAGCGGGACTGCTCGGTGAAGTGGATGTCCCGGAGCTTCGAGCTGCCGGCCAGCCAGGGCGTGTTCGCGCTCGGGCGCGGCCAGTGGCGCGGGGACTCGCCCGTCGCGGGCCGCAACGACCTGGCGCTGCCGGACACCGTCCGCTTCGTCAGCCGACGCATCGCCCGACTGGTGCGGGACGCCGACGGCCTGCTGGTCCAGCCCGAGCCGGGCCAGAGGCGCTTCCTCCGCGCGCGCCGGGCCGACGGCGGTCGCATCGACTTCGACCCCCAGGGGCGCCTGCCCCTGGCCATCGGCGACCTGCTCGTGCTCTACGGCGGCCGCCCCAACCTGCGCATGGGCCTGGTCCTGTGCCGCTGAAGGAGCACCTCGTGGACATCATCCGTACCGACAGCCCTGGCCACCACCGCGTCGACCTCGCCGAGCTGGACCGCCAGGACCGCAGCTGGTGGAGCCTCTTCCGCTGGCTGCCCGCCAGCCCCGAGCGCACCCGCCTCGACCCCCGCCTCATGACCCTGGCCTGCACCCAGGTGCTGGACAGCTGCGCGCTGAAGGACCCCGAGGGGAGACCGATCGTCGGAGGGGAGTGGAGCGTCGAGCTGGCCGAGCGGGACTGGCAGTTCTTCCAGCCCTTCGTCGGCACCTACGCCGGCCGCATCCAGCGACGCATCCAGGACCGCGCCAAGGCGCTCAAGGCCCAGGTCGGCGCCATCGAGCTGAGCTTCTCCCCGAACGGAAACCTGGCCGCCGGTCAGGCCATCGTCCGCGTCGAGAGCGCGGCCTTCGATCCGGACCTGGACGAGGGCCCCGGCACCGAGCGCTCCGGACTCTGGGGTGATGACGACGACCCGGACAACATCCCCACCGAGCGAGCCGGTGGCCCGATGACCCGTCGCCGCGCCCCGGCGCCCGTCCCCTCCACGAGCCCGCCCGTCGCCCGACTGCGGTGCGGCCCGCACGTGCTCGGACTCCTGCGGCCGGGCATCCGCTACACCCTGGGTCGCCGAGGGGGCGGAGGCCGTCACTTCCTGGCCCTGCCGACCAGCAGCGAGACGGTCAGCCGGCGCCACCTCCGCCTGGAGGTCTTCTCGGACCAGGTCGCGGTCGAGCGTCTGGCGGGCAACCCCGTCGCAGTGGGCTCTCGCCAGCTGGGCACCAGCAAGGAGATGCGCGTGGCGCTGGGCTCGGCCCCCGTGTCGATCGAGCTGACCAACGGCGAGCTCGAGCTGCTCGTGGAGCGACTGTGAGCTGGCGGGTCGCCGGCCGCAGCGACCGCGGTCACGTGCGACGGGCGAACGAGGACACCTGGGGCCACGAGGAGCTGGTCCTGGTCGTCGTCGACGGCATGGGCGGGCAGGTCGGCGGCGCCCTGGCTGCCAAGCTCACCCACGAGCAGCTGATCCGGTCCGGCGAGCCCGAGGCCCGCTTCGCCGCCGCGAACGAGGCCATCCTGGCCGGCGCCCGGGAGCAGCCGAGCCTGGCCGGGATGGGCAGCGTGGCCGTCCGCGCGGAGCTCGGGGACGGGCTCGTCCGCATCGCCCACGTCGGCGACTGTCGGGCCTACCTGGCCGGCGCGACGGGCGTCGCCCAGCTGACGGAGGACCACACCGTCCGGGCCGAGCACCTCCGCGAGCAGGCGCTCTCGGAGTCCCAGGCCCAGTCCGCGCCGGGTGGCAACGAGGTCACGCGCGACCTGGGTGGCCGCTCACGCCTGGAGATCGACCTCGGCGAGCACGAGGTCGAGGACGGCGACCTGCTGCTCCTGTGCAGCGACGGGCTGACCGATCTGGTCCCCAACAGCGTCCTCTACCGCCTGCTGACCCAGGCTCACGGCGAGGCCTGGCCCCTGACCCGCCTGGCGGACGCCCTGGTCGAAGAGGCCCTGGCTCGTGGCGGCACCGACAACGTCACAGTCGCGGTCGCCCGGTGCCGGTTCGAGACCCGTCCGGCCGAGTCCGCTCCTGGCCTCGACCTCCTCTCCCTGTTCACCGCAGCCCTGGTGCTCAGCCGGGGCCTGTTCAGCCTGCTGGAGACCTCATGATCGCGCTCTTTGAGGTGGCGCTCGTCGCCGCCGCCGTCCTGCTGTCCCTCTGGGGCGCCGACGTTGCCCTGGACGCGGCGCTGCAGCAGTCCGCCGCGCGCCACGGCCAGCTCGTGCTCAGCCTCGCCGAAGTCGAGACGCTGGCCCTCCGCGCCAAGGTGGCCTTCGCCACCGGGATCCTGGCCCTGCTCCTGGCCCGACTCAAGGGCCTGCGCCGGGGCGGCGCCCACATCGCAACGCCTCTGCTGCTGCCGGGTTTGACCCTGGCCTGCGGCATGGGCTTCGTGGTCCAGATGGGCTTCGGCGATCCGCTGCGAGGGGCCGGATGGCCTGGCCCCGGCTTCGGCGTGGGCGTGGGGCTGGCCGGCGTGCTGGGCGCCGCCATGGTGCTGCTGCCCTGGGATCCGGACCGCCTGGCCTGGCGGCTGCGGTGGCCCCTGGTCGCCACCGTGGTGCTCGTCCCCGCGGTGCTCTTCGTCTTCGGCGTGGGGCCCACGCCCGAGAGCGACAACCTGATCAACCTCGACCTGGGCCTCGCCTGGGTGCAGCCGCTGGAGCTGGCCAAGGTGGCCTTCGCCATCGTGCTGGCCCTGAGCCTGTCGGCGGCGAACACCCGCCTGCGCCACGACCGCGTCCGCGTTGGCCCCCTGCTGCTGCCGCGCCCGGACCTGCTCCTGGGCTCGGTGGCGGTGCTGGCGCTGCTCTTGTCGGGCCTGGTCCTGGTCAAGGACCTCGGCCCCACGCTGGTGCTGGCGCCCTTGCTGCTGGGCAGCCTGTACGCCGTCTCCCGCTCCAAGGGCTGGCTGCTGGTCAGCGTGGCGCTGACCGGCGCGGTCGTCGCGCTGCTGCTCGCCAACCCCGAGTGGGTGGGCTCCAACTTCGCCACACGCGTGACCATGTGGCGCGACCCCTTCCTCAACGCGCACCCCTTCGGCGCTCAGCTGGCCCACGCCCTGCAGGCCATCGGCTCGGGCGGCCTCGACGGCCTCGGCCTGGGTCAGGCTCACATCGGCGCCCTCGAGGCGGGGCACACCGACCTCGCCATCGCCCACCTGGCCGAGGAGCTCGGCGTCCTGGGCGGGCTGGCCTACCTCGGCAGCCTGGCGCTCATCATCGGCAGCGGACTTTGGGTCGCGGCCTCCTCCCGCACCCCGCGGCGCGCCCTGATGGCCGGCACCCTGAGCGCCCTGCTCGCCCTGCAGCTCTTCGTGATCTGGGCCGGCACGATGGGGCTGATTCCCCTCACCGGCATCCCCGCGCCCTTTCTGTCCCACGGAAAGACGGCCATGGTCAGCTTCGTGATGGTCGCGGCCCTGCTGCTGCGCCTGGCCGAAGACGGCCGCGCCCGCGCTCCGAGCGAGGAGCTCATCGAGCTGCGACGAGGGCTCGGCGAGCTCAGCCTGGGCGTCGCGGGCCTGCTGATCGCCGCGGCGCTGGCGCTGGTCGAAGCCGGGGTCTTCCAGGCCGATCGCCTGGCCACCTCCCCCATCCTCCGGACCCTGGCTGATGGCACGGTGACGGTGGAGAGCAACCCTCGCCTTGAGGCGCTGGCCGAGCGGCTCCCTCGAGGCGCCCTGCTGGACGTCAACGGTACCCCCATGGTCTACACCGACCCGGACGGCGAGCGTCGTGTGAGCGCCGGCATGGGCACGCTGGCCGGCCCCCCGAGCCCCGTGGTCCTGCGCGGGGCCTGGCAGCTGGAGCGGATCCACGACCTTCGACTCCGCGGCTTCGGGGCCAGCGAGCCGCTGATCGCGAGCGTTCACGGGCGCTCGGTCCCCCTGGCCGTGCCCGACTACTCGGAGCTGCTGCCCATCCTGCGACTCCCCGTCGAGCGGCGCGAGGCGCGCATCGCCGAGCTCGCCGCCGACGAGGCCGGCCGCTCGGTCCAGCTGACCCTCGACATGGACCTGCAGGCCGCGGTCGTCGCCGTCCTCGCTCGCTACGTGGACCGCGGCGAGGGCGTGGCCGCCGTCGTCATCGACGTCGACACCGGGAGGGTGCTGGCCCGCGCCCAGCTGCCGGACCTGGACCTCTCCGAGCCCAGCTGGATCGCCGCCTACGCCGCCCAAGAGCCCACCTTCGTCGGCACCTACGGCCCGTGGAGGGACAAGACGTCGATGGTCCTGCAGTCCGGCAGCATCTTCAAGGTCTACAGCGCCCTGGTGGCCGCCCGAGAGGGGCTGATCCACAGCGAGTTCTCGTGCATCCACCGGGACGCCAAGGGGCCCTACTACGACCGCCCCGGCTGGAGCTCGCCGATCCACGACCACCGGCGGGACGGCAACCACAGCAAGCTGGACCTGCCCACGGCGCTGGAGGTGAGCTGCAACGTCTTCTTCGCTCAGCTGGGCCTGAGCATGGGCCCTGCGCCCTACGCCGAGCTCGCGGCCGAGGGGGTCGAGCTGGCCTGGGGCGGCGAGTTCGAGGCCGGC
>CALGIB010000663.1 GCA_937915955.1 uncultured Pseudomonadota bacterium | reverse complement strand
CTCGTCAGGGGGGCTGTTGTCCACCCCCATCACCTGGATGACGTGACCGTCGCGGGTGATCTCTGCGGTCACCCTGGGGATGCCCTCGGGGTCCCGAGCGCTCAAGATGGTGACCTCACCGTCCCGAACGCGGGACCAGTACCTGCCGACGCAGTGGGACATGCTCTCGCCCTCGTCGTCGAGCTGCACCTTCGTCACGAGCCGATCTACGCGCCAGCCGTCAGGCCAGGTGTATACGGTCAAGCCCGGCTCGGCGCGCGTCCCTACGCCCTGGGACCGGAAGCGATCATGCCAGAGGTCCGCGCGATCCATGAGCCCCTCCTGATCCAGCTGCATCAGGTCAGCGGGCCGCTCGGCCTCCAGGTAGTCGAAGACGCCCTCATCGAGCAGCTCCTGACAGAGCACCGGGGCTGAGGGGCTCGAGTCCCCACGGAGCTGCCTCGCGACCCAGGGGAGCATGAAGTCCAGGCGATGGGTGGCCCCCTTGGGGACATGGAGCAGGGGCTGACCGCTGTTCAAGAGGGCGATGGAGATGGCTGGCTGCTCCCCCCAGGCTGGCCGGAGATGACCGGAGAAGGTGATGTGAGAGCGCAGAAAGCGCTCGACCTTACGACGAACGTCTCGGCCATGGGTGGCCTCGATCCAGTCCAGTCGAGCGTTCGTGCCCGTCGCACCGCGGGCCTTGGTCAGGCCCAGGCGCCCGGTGAGCTGCTGCAGGCGAGCCCGCTGTCGACTGGCCTGATCGCTCTCAGCGAGCACGGCGAGGAGGGGGGCGATCCAGAACATGCGGAAGTATAGGCCAGCCTGAGATAGGATAGACCTGCTGCTGGAGTCTTCGTGCCGAACCCCCTCATCCCCTTTGGACTCGGGCTGGGGCATGACACCGCGGGACCTCAACGACCTGTAGCGCTCGCTCAGATCCCGTCCAGGTCCAGCCCAGCCAGCGCCTGGTCCGCCAGCGCGTCGAAGTCCACGGGCTCCTCACGGACGCCCGACCCCTGCCAGGTCCCGAGCCAGGGCTCCACCGGGATAGCTCGGCGCTGGTAGGCCGCGGCGGCCGCGCTCATCGAGGACTCGGGCACCGAGAGCCCCATGGCCCGGGCCGTGAAGAGGTCGTTGTAGGCGGCCTGGCCGCGCCACTGCGCGTAGCGACCCTGACCGCTGGCCTGTGCACCTCGAGCCTGGGCCGCGGCGTTCGCGGCGCCAGCCAGGAGCTGCGGACCCACAGGGCCTGGGGTGAGCGCGGGGCCGGGCAGTCGCCCGTAGACCGCGTCGTCGAGGTCATCGTCGAAGTCATCGAGGTCGTCGTCGAGGCCCAGGGCCAGGAGCAGGTCGAGCATGGGAGCCTCCATTTGGACAGCCTACACCACCCTGAGATCACGGGCTGACCGGCCCGATCGATCCGGCCGATCCACGAAGGCGGCCAGGAGAGCGGCGATGACGACGGGCAGCATGGCCGGAGTCTACCTTGCCAGGACCTACTCGACGAGGTGCGGGGACGCCACACCCAGCGTCCCGCCGCAGCTCGCGCAGCAGAGGTAGTCCGGAGCCTGACCGCCGTCCTCGCAGTCACAGCGTGGGAGATCCTCTCCGTCCAGGGCCTCCCCGCCGTCCAGATCCTCCTCGGGCGGCCATCCGCGAGCGAGGACCAGGGCGGCCCCGGTCAGGTGCCTCAGGACGAGCGCCGTCAGAAGGAGGGCGCTGAGGAACACCACCGTGAAGGTGGAGGGGTGGGCGATGAAGGCTGCGGTGAGACCGGCCATCACATCCTCTTGAGGGTGTCGAGGAAGCTCTCCTGCACGACCGGCGCCGGCAGCGTGCCGACGAAGCCCGCGAAGACCCCCTCGTCCAGGACCTCGCCCTCCTCCCCGGGGAGCAGGCGGATGACCTGGCCCTCGACCTGGTGGACCCGCTGCTCAGAGGGCCCGACCTGTGCGGCCCAGACACCGCCCTGCGGCGACATCGCGTAGAGGCCACGCGCGGCCACGGAGGCTCGATCCTGGAAGATCTGGATGGGCAGTCGCCCCGCGAAGGCCGACTGGCCATACCAGGGCTCCAGGGCCACGTCGTTGGGCCCCGAGAAGCGAGGTGGCTCCAGGACGTAGACGGTCATGCCGTCGTCCTGCTCGTAGGTCCAGACGTTCTCGCCCAGCGCCGAGACCCCCCGGAAGAAGGGGCCCTGGTCCGGCAGGTCTGCGAGCTGCAGGTGACCGCCACCCGAGCTCTTGCGCTGCGCGTAGGCCAGGCCGCCGGCCCCGGCGAAGAGGCTGAGGATGAGGAGAGGGTTCATGGGGCGACCTCTGGAGGGCAGCGAGCCTCCGTCGAGTGGAGCAGGTAGAGGACGTCCGCAGCGACCCGCTCCCCCTCCAGGCCAGGCAGGAAGATCAGGGCGCGGGTGTCGTCGAGCAAGGGGGCCTCGAGGGAGCTGTTCGGACGGAACCAGCACATAGCCCGCTCATCCAGCCCCGGGACCTGCAAGCCGGGCCAGACCTCCTGGATGCGATCCGCGGGCAGGCCGACGCGCTTGAGCATCAGGTCCACCTCGAGGCCGTCGAGGTTGGCCAGGGGGGTCCCCGAGGGGGGGGCAGAGAGGGAGATCGTCAGCATGTCGGGCTCGGGAAGTGCGTGACGGCCCGAGCGGCCCGCTCGGACAGGACGCCCTCATAGCCGAGCTGGGCGGCCAGCGGCCCGTCGACGGCCCCGACCTCCTCAAGGACATCCATGGGGACGTCGCTGAGGAGGGCCCGCCGGGCCGGCCAGACCGTGGCCGTCACGTTGAGCTGTGGCGGCTCGATGGTGCACTCGAAGACCTCGGAGAGGCCCTCCCCGAGCCGACCCTGATCGACCAGGAGCACCCCACCTCCATAGCTCCCCCCATAGAGCATCGTCGCGGCCTGCCAGAGGGAGCGACCCGTGGACAGCAGGAGGCGAAGATCGGCCTCGTCCTGGCCCGACAGGAAGAGGGGGGAGAGCGGGAAGCCCCGACCCCCATCCTCCGGCTCGATGAGCCCGCGGATCAGCTGGCCAGCGGACCAGTCACTGGCCACGGCGGAGCCGAGGGGCCAGTGGGCCGGGCTGTTCATCACGTAGTTAATCCACGAGAGATAGAAGGAGACCGGGGACCGCATGGTGGTGACGACGCGATCCCATGGTGGCCGGGTGCCAGCGTCCAGGACCACACCGTGGGTCGGATGGATCTCCAGAACAGAGGGTCCGAAGGCCGCCTTCAGGGCCGCCTCCGCCGCTGACGAGGCCGTCCGCGGGCAAGCCAGGAACAGCGTCGTGAGCTTGGACTCTCGGATCAGGAGCACGCGGCTTCAGCCTTCGCCGCCGCCCGCTTGACGGACTGGCTGCGCATCGCCGCGTCCCGCCGGCAACACCGACACTGCGGCTGCGCGTAGACCTTCGGCTCCTGGGTCTTCGACCGAGGCCCTCGCTTGACGCGGCGCAGGCCGAAGACGAGCTCGACCTCCTCCTCTCGGTAGACGGCGAGGTCACAGCGAGAGCAGACCTTGACCGGGACCGTGCCGGCCGCCAGGGCCATGGACGTCCTCTCCTCCACCCGGGACCGGTAGCCGCGGACGCTGGCGGCCGGCACCAGCGCGCGGGTCGCGAAGTCCCCGTCGGGGAGCTCTCGCTTCAGGATGGCCCGGCGCCATGGATCGAGCTTCGCCACGTCCTCTCCTTCAAGGTGGATCACCCCAACCATAGTGCAGTGTAGTACCGCGCGCAAGGTCCGCGCCATCGACCCCGGGGTCCACCTGGGCTATCCTCCGACATGGTCTTCCTGCCCCTCCTCATCAGCCTCGGCCTGAGCCTGATCTCCGAGAACGAGCGCTCGAAGATCGACGAGGAGCTGGACGCCGCCGTCGCCCCCTACGGGTTCAGCTCCTGGGAGGAGGCCGCGCTCGTCCTCGAGCTGCGAAACACGGACGCGACCTGGCTCGCGCGCCGCCTCCGGGCCAGTCGGATCGCGCCCCCACAGGGCCAGACCGAGGCCGTCGGGCCCGGGTCGAGGGTCAACCTGCCCAGCGCCCTGGGCCAGCGCCTGCACGGGCTCCAGCGTGAGCTGCAGGCCCTGGAGCCGGCCATCGAGGCCGCGCTGGAGGCCGACGACATCGAGACAGCCGCCGAGCTCGAGGCCCGCTACGACACGATCAACGACGAGCTCATCGCCGCCAGCTCCGAGCTCGAGGTCGGAGACCCGGAGGTCGAGAACAACGACGGCTTCCAGCCCGGTCAGACCATCGACCTCATCGTGCGCTGGATCCTGGCCTACCGGGCCAACCCGCAGGACTACATCTTCAGCCACGACCACCCGCGCTATCGGGACGACCCGAGCGTCCAGTACCGAGAGCGCCTGCGCGCCCTGATCGCCAGGCTGGCCCTCGAGCTCGACGACCCCACCGTCCCCCTGGTCCCCGTGAAGCTCAACGCCTGGGTCGAGCACAGCCGACAGGACCCGAGCAAGGCCTACCACATCCTCTACATCCCCTCGTCGATCTGGCCCGAGACGGGCACCCTGCAGGCTCGTGGGTGCTTCCAGGAGAGCCAGTGGCCCGAGTGGAGGGAGGCACTCCCGAAGCTCCGCACGGCCGCCCTCAGCGACGAGGAGGTCGACGCCTGGGTCGAGGACAACCTCGGGCGCAGCCTGGAGCTCCGCGAGCTGCTGCGGGACCGACACGCCGAGGCGACGGCGGCGGGGCTGCAGGACCTGCCGCTGGCCGAGACCTGGATCCGACTGGCCTGCGTGGCTGGCCGAGAGCTGCCGCTCGAGCTGCAGATCCAGCTGCGGCGGGCTGGCGTAGCTCGGGACATCTATCCGCGATAGGTTGAGGACGTGCACCTGGGTAGCTCAGTGGTAGAGCGCATGGCTCTTGCAAGCCGAGGTCGGAGGTTCAAGTCCTCCTCCAGGGGAGGGGGCCCAGGGGAACGTCAGCCGGACGGCGCCCCCTGAAGCCCCCTCCAGGCACCCCCTCGCGGTAGACTGGCCGCATGCTGTTCGAGACGCTCATCATAGCGATCGCCATCGGTGCCCTCCTGGCCGATCAGTCCGGAGCGCGCCTGGCCGTTCGTCGCGTGGAGTCCACGGGCTATCGACTCGTCGAGGCCCTGGACGACCGCTCGGGCGACCTCCTGCACCGGGGCCTCTACGGCCACGGCTCCGAGGGGGCCATGCCCCGGGGGCTGCCCTTCAAGCAGCGCTCCCTCTACCTCATCGGCCCCGACGACGTCCCGACCGCCGAGATCGTCCTGCGCGCCGGTCCTGCAGGCCCCTGGAGGCTCGAGCAGTACATGACGGGGCGCGCCCGCTTCCAGCTCGAGGCCGCGGCGGCCCGAGCGCTGCCCGTGCTGCTTCGGGGGCTGACCCTGGACGGTCGCCCTGTGGAGGGACCGAGCGCCGAGAGCCCCACCGAGGTCTGGATGATCTGGGGGCCTGGCCCACTCCGGACCCAGCTCAACCCAGGGCTGCTCGAGAGCCCCCTGGCCACCACCCTCGAGAACCTCGAGTCCTGGTCGGCCGCAGACCGCTCGGAGCTCTGGTCCCCCGTCCACATCGACGTGGACTTCGACGGGGCCGGCCTGCAGCTCACCCGCAAGATCGGCCGCACCTTCCGGCGCGGCTGGATCATCGAGCGGATGGAGGTCATGGCCTGGCTGCAGCTCGTGGGGGACCGCGGCATCGTGCTGCTGCTCGGGTGGAGGGAGCCGAAGCGCTACCAGGTGCAGCCAAACCCGGCCGGTGAGGTCCACTGGTGGGCTCCGAGCTGGGCGCTCGAGCCCATCGCCACCCCTGGAGCGCCGCCGCCGAGCCGAATGGACCAGGAGGCGCTGCTCGACCAGCTCGAGATCGCGCTGTCCTCTCCAGGTCACCTGGAGGAGGCATGGTCCGTGCCCGTGAGCCTGGACGCGCTCCGAGGCTGGGAGGGCGCATCGAGGGCCCTCTCGGAGCTCCTCGCGGTCGCCAGGGACATCCCTGGAGCCCAGATCCTCAGCCCGACGCCGGCAGGCCAGAAGGCCGGCCTGCTGGTCCAGGACTTCCCGTCCGCGCAGGCCCTGCTCTTCGGTGAGCTCGCGAGGCTCAGTGCAGGAGGACCCCCGTCCCGCTCGCAGCTGGAGGAGTCGTGACGAGCTCAGGGACCCGACAGATGGACAGGACGATCAGCGTCAAGGCCACATCGGCCTTCGATGAGGGGCGACCCTCGTAGGGGGTCCACTCCACGCCGAAGAAGTGCGCCTGCGCGGCCTCGAGGGGGTGACGCGGGTTCAGCCTGCAGAAGACCCGGGAGGCCGTGATGTCGAAGAGGTGCTCGTTCCAGGGCTCGTCCTCCGGCTCGTCCTCCGGCTCGGACACTCCGAGCAGACCATAGGGGCCCAGGCTCATCCACCAGGAGACCTTCGCGCCCTTCGGCACGAGGGCCTGGTCTGGCCGATCCTCCGTGCCAGGTCGGGCCGAGCCAGCCGCGACGGCGTCCGCGACCAGCAGCGCGCAGGCCTCGTCGAAGTCCAGGCTGTAGAGGGCGTCGGTGCCCTTCAGCCTCACCCACTTGACCCCCCCCATCGCGTCCTGCCAGCGCTCCTCGACCTCCACCTGCGGGGAGGCGCTGGAGAAGGTCAGGACGGCCCGCATGCGGCCGTCCGAGGACACCGCAAGGGGGACAGGGGCGCCGTCGGCCTTCAGCGCCTCATAGAGGCCGTCTTCGCTCAGGTCTCGGTACTTCAAGCGCTCTCCCGTGTCGGTGTCGGTGTCGGTGTCGGTGTGCTCCCCCACGCATAGCGCAGTGTCCCACAGCGAGCCAACATGACGAGCGTCACCCTGGTCGACGCCCGCGGGGCATCGAGATCGGACCAGTCTCCTGTTCGGGTCTCGGGCTTCTTCCTCGGTCAGCTCCTGGCGGTCCGGGAGGGGCTCAAGGAGCTCCTGGACGACGACCGGCTCGAGGCCGGAGACATCGGCTGATCGGTTATCCTTCGGCATGCCCGCGCTCCTCACCCTCCTGGCCGTCCTGACCGCGATCGCAGACGCCCCGAGGAGCCGCCTCTCCGACCTCACCGTCGAGGAGCTCCGTGGGATCCTTCGGTCCCTCGGTCTCCACCTGGGTGGATCCAAGGCCGCGCTCGTCGAGCGCCTCTCGATCGCCCTGGCCGTGCGCGACGAGATCGCTGGGCGCAGCGCAGCGCAGCTGATCCGGGACTATCGCAGGGTCGACCTGCAGGCCTTGCTGCGGAGGCTCCCAGGTCGGCCCATCTCCGGGGACAAGCTGACCCTCGCCAGTGCCCTGGCCGCCTTCGGTCGCGCAGACCTTCAGCCCCAGGCCCCCGAGGCCAGGGAGCTCGTCCACCTCGTCCTGCAGCACCCCCTGACCGGTCGGTGGGTGGAGGTCCTTGGGCCGACATCGAGGGCGCAGGCCGAGCGAGCCAAGGTCCAGCTCGAGCTCCGATGGGACGGTCGAGGGATCTCGCCGACCTTCCGCGTCACCCATAGGCCAGGTGCTCCATGGACACTCGCGGAGAGCGCTCACCTCACCACCTCACCAGATGAGTCATCATGGATCCCCTGACCCTCTTCGTCGCCTCCATCGTGGGCACCGCGCTGCTCGACGGCACCCAGCGCAAGACCGACGTCCGGCGCTTCTACGACAAGGAGAAGCCAGGCTATCAGGGCTGGGTCGGCCTGAAAGGGCGGCGCGCGACCTGGTGGGTCGAGCCAGGGACGGCCGTCTGGATCCAGGCCCGCTACCTGCGCCCGATCTCCGGGAACATCTTCGACGGCGACAAGCTCCAGGCCGTGGCTCGGGCCCTGCGGTCAGGCCGCGAGCTCGAGTTCATCGCCCCCTACGGCCAGATCAGTCGCATCGGACGGAGCGATATCGAGGAGTACCTGGCCTACCAGGCCTACAGCGAGGGGCCGC
>CALGIB010000662.1 GCA_937915955.1 uncultured Pseudomonadota bacterium | reverse complement strand
TGGACCGCATCGAGGCCCTCCGCGGCGGACGCCTCGCCCAGGTCCGCGACCAGCTGCTGCGCACGGCGGCCCGCTTGGGGCCCGAGGGCCGAGGCGGCCAGAGCGTGGTCGAGGTCTTCCAGCGGGGCTTCCCCGACCGGGTCGCGGCTCGGCGCGGCGGGGACCGCTATGTGCTGGTGGGCGGCGCGGGGGCTCGGCTGGCGCCCGAGTCGCAGGCCCAGGGGGCCGAGTGGATCCTGGCGGTGGCCCTGGATGGGGCTGAGCGCGGGGAGCGGGCCGAGCACAGGATCCGCCTCGCGAGTCGGCTGGATCCTGAGTCGCTGGCCATCGAGGAGCGGGTGGTCGCGGGCTTCGAGGCCGACACCGGCAGCGTGCGCGGCTCTCTCGAGCGCCACCACCGCGGCCTGGTCCTGAGCCGCCGGCCCTGCGAGGTGCCTGCCCAGGAGGCCGCCGTGGCCCTGGCCGAGGGGGCCTCGACCCGGCTGGACGAGGCGCTGCCCCTGGATCGGGACACCTCGGAGCTGCTGCAGCGGCTGAGCTGGCTGAGGCAGGCGATGCCGGAGCTGGGCCTGCCCGAGCTGAGCCGCGAGGCCCTGCTGCCCGAGCTGTGCCTGGGGCGGCGCTCGTTCAAGGAGCTGCGTCAGGTCGACCTGCGGCACGAGGTGCTGGGTCGCCTGGGAGCGGGCCGCCGGATGCTGGATGAGCACGCCCCCGTCAGCTGGCGTCTTCCTTCGGGCTCTCAGGCCCGCCTGCGCTACGAGCCGGGGCGCCCCGCCGTGCTGAGGGCGCGCATCCAGCAGTGCTTCGGCATGACGCGGAACCCGCGGGTGGGAGGCCAGGCTGTGCTGATCGAGCTGCTCGCGCCCAACCAGCGTCCCCAGCAGCTGACCGCGGACATCGGCAGCTTCTGGGCGGGCAGCTACGCGGCCATTCGCAAGGAGCTGAGAGGCAGATACCCCAAGTGGTCCTGGCCGGAGAGGCCCACCGCTGACGACGCGCAGGACCGACCTCGGCGCTGATGTGCTCCGATCCAGGCAGGAGGTCTCGATGCTGTCGCTCCTGAGCCTGTCCTGCGGCCTCGCGGTGCGCGCCGCCGAGCCCCCGCCCGCGGACCTGAAGCCCGACATGATGACCCACTACGACCAGGTCTCGCGGGCCCGCGACGCGCTCGTGCGGGGAGACCTGCGGGCCTTCCGGAACCAGGTCGCGGATCTGGCCGAGCGGCTGCCCTTGACCGGGCTCCCGGGCGAGGCCCGCCCCTTCGAGCCCACCCTGGTCTCGGCGCTGCTGCGCGCCCAGGCCGCCGACTCCATCCCCGAGGCCGCCGAGCGGCTGGGCGAGATCGCCGCGGCCTGCGGGGCCTGCCACAAGCAGATGCGGGTGGCCTTTCCGATCTCGGAGTCCGCCGAGCCCCCTCAGGCGGAGGTGATGAGGCGTCACGCCTGGGCCGTCGACCAGCTCTGGCAGGGCCTCGTCGGTGACTCGGACGAGGCCATGGAGCGCGGCTACATGCTGCTGAGCGAGACCCAGCTCTACGCGCCCGGCAGCGAGCACAGCGACCCCATGGTGCTCGAGCTGCAGCTCCGCGTTCACGACGAGGCCGCCTCGATGCTGCGGGAGGGGCAGGACCGGGACGCCAGGTCGGCGTCCTATGGGCGCATGCTCGGGACCTGCTCACAGTGTCATGCGCTCACCGGCGGTGGCCCCGGCGAGGGCCAGAAGGACTTGTGAGGGCAGGGGGCCGCTGCTCGCGGTAGAACCTGGGCATGCTGCTGCTCTCCCTCCTCGCCTGCGAAGGCTCTCGTCGGAACCAGGACTGGCGCGCCTACGAGAGCTGTTCGCCGCACGGGAACCTCGAGCTCGTCGTGCTGGATGTCTGGGCACGCCCCGTCGACGCCACGGTCGGAGGCGAGCTGCAGCCGGGCGCCTGGAGCATGCTGCGCAAGGAGCCCAGGAGCTGGACGGTCACGCTGTCGGCCCCCGACCACCTGGACGACAGCTTCGTGATCAGCTGGAACGGCGTGGACGACTACAGCGTCTTCCAGCCCGAGCACGGCCGCGTCGTCAGCAGCGAGGACGTCGTCGACGTGGACGGCGACGCCTGCACACTCCGTACGGTCTTCGTGGGCATGGACCACGCGTGGTTCGCCGCCCATGGTCCCCCGCCCACCCGGAACGAGGTGGAGCTGCTCATCAACGGCGAGGAGGCATGGGAGTCCGTCTATGCCGACCTGAACCGGGCCAGGGACCGCATCACCTGGAGCACCTGGTTCTGGGAGTCCGACTTCGAGTTCGTGCGCCCCAACGGTCATCACAACATGAGCGAGAGCCAGCGCGGGCAGTACACCTCGCTGGCCGTGCTCGAGGATCAGGACGTCTGGCGTCGCATCCTCGTGAACCGCTTCTGGGGTGAGAACAGCGACTACGCCGAGTATCTCAATACAGACTCTGCGCTGCGCGACTACGCCTCGAAGATGGGTGACGGCTTCGAGATGATCCTGCAGGGCAACACCACCGAGGTGCCCACCAGCGGCACCTACGACGCCATCGCTCCCACCTACAGCTTCCTCGAGCGTGTGCAGGCGAACTACCCGGATCGCACCTGGAAGACCTGGGACGAGGTGCAGGCCCGACGCCTGGACGTGGACGCGGCCAGCTACCACCAGAAGGCCGCCGTCATCGACGGTCAGGTGGCCTACGTCGGGGGCATGAACACCAAGGCTGCGGACTGGGACACCCGCGACCACGAAGTCTTCAACGAGAAGCGCATGACCTTCGAGGCCAGCGCGGCCGAGCGCGAGGCCGTGCTGAACCGAGAGGAGCTGCCCGACGTCACGCCGCGGCGGGACTACATGATGCGCATCGAGGGGCCGGTGGCCGGTGATGTGGAGGAGTACCTGCGCGCGCGCTGGGAGCTGGGCATGACCGAGGGCGCTCTGTACGCAGAGTACGCCACGAAGTTCGAGGTCGAGGGCGTGCTGGACGAGATCGAGGGGGGTGTCCCCACCCAGGTCACCGTCTCGCTGCCCGAGCCCCTGGCCGAGCAGTCGATCTGGGAGACCCACGCCAAGGCCTTCGCGCAGGCGGAGGAGTACATCTTCATCGAGGACCAGTACTTTCGCGCGCCCATGATGAACGACATCATCGCGGAGCGCATGCGACAGGAGCCGGAGCTGGTGCTGATCGTGGTGACGATGAGCGTGAGCGAGTGGGACCCGGGCCTGAAGTACACCTATCTGTCCGACGAGTTCTTCCAGGAGTTCGGCGACCGCTACCTGGTGCTACAGACCCGCACCGCGGACATGGTGGCCGAGGAGGGCTGGGTCTGGGACGACGTGTACTGGTACGACCTGCCTCTGAACCTGCACAGCAAGCTGCGCCTGGTGGACGACCGCTACCTGTCCGTCGGCAGCTGCAACTTCAACAACCGCGGCTACAAGTACGAGGGCGAGATGAACGTCTCGGTGTTGGACGACGCCACGGCCAAGAAGGCCCGCAAGACCATCTTCAAGGAGCTGGTCGGGCCGGACCTGGCGCCCTACCTGAGCGACGATCCCCAGAACAACCTGGACGTGATGCTGAGCGCGGCCGAGTACAACGCACAGATCTTCGACTGGTGGGACACCTGGGCCGAGGACCTGACGGCGGCCGAGGCCGAGGAGACCTGGGCGGAGTACCCGCCCTCGGGCTTCCTGCACCCGGTGGAGTTCTCCGACGACTACTTCGACGTCGGACCGGACCTGTTCTGAGCCCTGCTCGGTCGGGCAACGCGATAGGCTGCCGCCAATGCCGAACATCGAACTCACCACCTTCAAGCACGCCTCCAGCTTCCGTCGCATCGCCGCGGTGGCCTGGGACGAGCCCCGCGACCCCTCCATCTACGGCTTCCTGGAGATCCGCTGTGAGCGACTGCAGGAGTGGATCGACCTGAAGCGTCGCGAGACGGGGCAGAAGATCACCGTCACGCACGCGGTCGCTCGCGCCCTGGCGATCGTGCTGAGCAAGCACCGGGACGTGAACGCCATCGTCCGCTGGGGTCAACTGCAGCTCCGCAAGGACGTCGACGTCTTCCTTCAGGTCGCCATCCCCGTGGACGGCAGCGTGGGCAAGGCGGACCTGTCCGGCGCCTGCATTCGCCAGGCCGACAAGAAGGACGTGGGCCAGATCGCCGAGGAGCTTCGCGCCGCCTCGCTGAAGATCCGGAACAACGAGGACAAGGACTTCGAGCGCACCAAGAGCCAGGCCCAGATGATCCCGGGCTTCATCTTCCGCTGGGTCCTGCGCTTCCTGCGCTTCCTGCAGTTCGACCTGAACATCGACACCAGCTTCCTGGGCGCGCCCAGGGACCCCTTCGGCTCGGCCATGGTCACCAGCCTGGGCATGATGGGGGTGCGCATGGCCTGGGCGCCCTTCTTCCCGATGAGCCGGGCGCCCATCATCGTGCTCGTGGGGGCGGTCGAGGATCAGCCCGTGGCCGAGGACGGGGCGGTCGTCGTCCGCAAGATCCTGCCCCTGTCGGGCACCTTCGACCACCGCATCATCGACGGCTTCCACGCGGCGACCATCTCCAAGGAGATCAAGCTGCTGCTCGAGAACCCCTCGATGATGGAGTTCGAGGACGAGCGCGACCACATGCTGGGTGTCGTGGACGAGAGCACGGACATGCCGACGCTCGGGGCGGACCTGGAGACGGCCACCGCCGAGATCGCCCCCGTGGAGCTGGAGAGCGAGGAGATCGTGCAGGAACCGCCGGCCTGATCGGGGGTCCAAGCCGGGCATGCTCCTGCTGCTCAGCACTCTGTCCCTGGCCGCTGAAGGCTGTCCCTCGGACACCTCGTCGTTCGAGCCCGACCCCCGCCTGGGCGGCGCGGGCGTGCTGGTGGTGCTCAAGGAACAGCGCCGCATGGGCCTGTATGCAGAGGGGGCGCTTCAGGGCTGCTGGGAGGTGGGGCTGGCCTACGCGTACAGCGACGGCCACAAGCAGGTCCGCGGCGACCTGCGCACGCCCGAGGGCTGGTACCGGACCAGCGACAAGCCCTGGAGCCAGTTCCACGGCGCCATCGCCGTGCACTACCCGGGGGTGGCCGACGCCCGCCGGGGCCTGAAGGCCGGCCTGATCGACCAGGCCCAGCACGACGCCATCGTCGAGGCGCACCGGCTGGGGAAGAAGCCGCCGCAGGACACCCGCCTGGGCGGCGAGATCCTGGTCCATGGAGGTGGGGGCGAGGTCGACTGGACGCTGGGCTGCGTCGCGCTGGACGACGACGCGCTGGACACGCTGCGGGAGCAGCTCCCCGAGACGATGCGCACGGACATGCTCATCCTGCCCTGATCGGCTCAGCGCTCGCGGACGCCGCCCACCCAGCTGCCCCAGACGTTCAGGTCCGAGAGCTGCTTCGGGTCCATCGAGAAGGGATCCTGGTCCCAGACCACCAGGTCTGCGGGCATGCCCACCTCCAGGCTGCCCAGGTCCATGCCCGAGGCCTGGCCGCTGCCCTGGGTGTAGGCGGCCAGCGACTCCTCGACGCTCAGCGCGCCGGGGCGGGGATCGTTGACCGCAGCCCAGAGGGTGACCGGGCCGTCGTAGGTGGGCCAGGCGGGGAAGTCGGTGCCGAAGGCCTGGACGACGCCGGCGTCGTGCAAGCCCCCGAAGTCGTAGGCCTCGTCCAGCTCCCAGCTCGCAAGCTCGTCGTCCCAGCCGGCGAGGCCGGCGGCCAGTCGATGGCTGGGCTGCATGCTGGCGACCACCCCGAGCGCGGCCATGCGCGCCTTGTCCACGTCCGAGGTCAGCACCGCGTGCTCGATGCTGTGCTGCTGGCTCAGGCCGCCCTTGGCCTCGGCGACCTCCAGCGCCACCAGGGCAGCGTCGATCGCCGCGTCGCCCATCGCGTGGATGCGCAGCGGCACGCCGAGGCCCTCGGCTTCCTGAACGATCTCGGTGAGCTCCTCGACATTGAAGTAGTGGCTGCCGTGCTCGCCGCTGCTGGTGTAGGCGTCCTCGGTCCATCCCTGCATGTTGGACAGGCTGCCATCTACCCAGACCTTGGCGCCCGCGAAGCGCACCCGGTTGGTCTCCCAGCTCGAGCGCTCGGCGTCCGCGGCGGCCAGGTCGGAGAGCTCGAAGACTGGCCAGTACAGGTGCACTCGCAGCGGCAGCTCGCCGCGCTCGTCCAGCTCGGTGAACAGCCAGGGGCGGGTGAGGTCCACCCCGGGGGCCGCCAGGATCTCGCTGATCGAGGTGACCCCGCTGTCGGCCAGGTCCTGCAGCATGGTGGCCAGCGGCGGAGACAGCTCGGCGTCGCCGTAGTCCAGCAGCGCGTACTCGACGACCATGCCCATGGCCGCCTCCTTGAGCTCGCCGGTGGCCTGGCCCGTCTCAGGATCCCGAACGATCTCACCACCTTCGGGGTCAGGCGTGTCGTCCGTGATGCCCGCGATCGCCAGCGCCATGCCGTTGACCACCGCGCTGTGGCCCGAGGAGTTGATCAACAGCACCGGCCGATCCGATACGGCCTGGTCCAGCAGGCGGCCGTCGGGCGAGGGCAGCAGCTGGTTGGTCCAGCCCAGGCCGATGACCCAGGGCTCCTCGGGGTGCTCGCCCGCGTAGGCCGCGACCTGCTCGACCAGGGCGTCCATCGACGAGACCCCCAGGACCAGGAGCCGCTCCATGAGGAAGCTGCCGGCCAGGGCGTGCATGTGGGCGTCGTGAAGCCCTGCGGTCGCCACCCGTCCGCCCAGGTCGAGGGTCTGTGTGGCGTCCAGGTCCAGGGCCTCGTCCCCGAGGGCCACGACCTCGCCGTCGGTGATGGCGATGGCGTCCGTCACGGTCCCGGGGGTGGTGTGGATCTGACCGTCCACGAGCAGCAGGTCGGCTGGCTGGGAGCACGCCAGCAAGAGGCTCAGCATGCGCTACAGACCCTCGAACACGCCCACGGGGCGCCACACGCGGTCCGCCCAGGCCGCCTCGTTGTGCGTCGCGCCGTACTCGTGCCAGTGCCAGAGGTCGGCCTCCCAGGTCCAGCCGGCCTCGCTGAGGGTGTCGGCGAACTGTCGGTTCTCGCAGTAGTTGTCCGTGTGGTCGCCGTCGTCGTTGACGCCGTCGCCGTCGCTGTCCACGCAGCCGCTGCCCTCGCCGCCGCCGCTGTCGACGAAGACGACCGTGCCGCTGGGTGTGGAGGCGCCGTACAGGTGGATGAGCGTGTCGTTGTCCAGGCCGATGCTGCCCCAGCCGAGCGTGCCGGACATGCTGCCCGCGAAGTCCCAGTCCGAGGGCTGCGCGTAGGCCACGTACAGCGCCGCGACCCCTCCCATGGAGCTGCCCAGGATGCCCACGGTCCCGGCGGTGCCGTACTCGGCCTCGACCAGCGGCCGCACCGTGCCGGACAGGTAGGCGGCGTAGTCGTCGGCGTCGCCTCCGTAGAGGTCGCCGTAGATCTCGTCGGTGACGTGACCGTACTCGTCCAGGCGCGCGGTCCCGCCGTTGTCGATGCCCACGGCCATGGTGCCCGAGCCCAGGGCGGACTGGAGCTGCCAGCCGCCGTAGAAGGCCTCGGGATCGTAGAGGTTCTGGCCGTCCTGCACGTAGATCTGGTGGGTGATGGCGCCGGTCGGGACCCAGATCCGGAGGGTGCGGCCCGGCATGTTGGCGTCGCCGATCTCGAACCAGCGCTCCAGGTGGCCGCCGCCGCCCCGGACCAGGCTCTCGCGGCCGAAGTCACCGTACTGGTAGGCCCGCGACCAGGGGTCCTCCTGGTAGTCCATGCCGCCCTCGACCAGCTTGTAGATGCTGCCCTCGGGGCTGTCCACGGTGGCCTGGATCCACCACAGACCGGCCTCCTGGTTCATCGCGTCCAGAGCCCAGGCGTTGTGGTCGCCCGCCAGCGCCAGGCTGGTCTGACCGCTGTCCTCGACCGCGAAGATGTAGCCCTCGCCGGTGTCGATGGGCCAGCCGCCGCTGCTGGCCACACGGAGCAGCCCCACGCTGGCGTCCAGGTCGCCGGCCAGGATGGACTGGAAGGTGTCCGCGTCGTCGCTGGGGTCCGAGTCGGCGTCCGAGTCGCTGTCGGCGTCCGAGTCGCTGTCGGCGTCCGAGTCGCTGTCGGCGTCGGTGTCGGCGTCGGTCTCGGGCGTGGGGTCCAGGTCCGAGGTCTCCAGGCCCCCGCAGGCCAGGGCGAACAGCAGGGCGCTCATGTCTTCTCCATTCCGGCTTCGAGCCTGCGATCCAGGATCCAGAGCCGATCCTGGCCCCAGGCGGTCCACAGCGTGAGGTCGTCCGGACCGCTCAGGCGCACGCTCGGCACGCCCCAGAGGCCCAGGCGCTCCAGATGCTGACGGTTGTCCTCGACCAGCGTCTCCCACCGGTCGTCCTCCAGGCCGCGCCACATCAGGGACTCGGGCAGGCCGGCCTCGTCCGCGACGCGCACCAGGCCCGCGTCGGTCTTCACGTCCACGCCCTCGGCCCAGATGCCCCGCAGCGCCGCCTGGAGCCAGCGCAGGCCCCGGCCCTCGTCCCTGGCCAGCGGGTAGACCGCCAGGACGCGCTCGATGCCTCCGCCCAGCGGGTCGCAGATGTGGCCGAAGGGGATGTTCAGCGCGTGGGCCTCTCGCGCGGCGTCCAGGACGATGAAGATGCGCTTTCGCAATGGGGCCGGCACGCCGCGCATCACCATCGGCAGGACGGGCCGCAGCTCGAGCTCCAGTCCATGGCGGCGGCAGAGCTGCTCGGCGCGGTCCAGCGCCAGGTAGCTGTAGGGCGAGCGCGCCGAGAGCCAGAGCTGCAGCTTCTTCGCGCCGACGAGGGGCTGGGCGGGGGCCTCGACGAGGCAGCTCTGGTGACCCAGGCCCAGCCCCACCAGCCACTGCTCGAGCAGGCCCAGGCGGCTGAGGCCCAGGAAGTTCTCGCCCAGGAAGCTGAGCACGCCCGGGTAGTCGTGGCCGGCCGCGTGCAGGTCGCTCAGGCCCCGATCGAGCTGGGCCGTATCGGGGCGCGGCCCGGCCACGTCCCGTCCGGCGAAGAGCAAGTGGCCCGCGTCGAGCGCGGCCTCGAGGAAGGCCCGGCCGTCCAGCGGCTGCAGGCGCCCGTGGGCCCGCTCGACGGCGTCGGGGCGAGGCAGCTGGGAGGG
>CALGIB010000661.1 GCA_937915955.1 uncultured Pseudomonadota bacterium | reverse complement strand
ACCAGAGCTCGGGCGGGACCGGCTCCGTGCTGACCGCGATCGAGCAGCCGGATCCACGCTGGGCACCCCTGGCCAGCGACCGCCGCCCCGGCATGCGGCTGCCCTGGATCTGGCCCTCGGCCGGCGGCGTGTTCCTGCTGGCGGCCTTCCTCGTGCCGGTCTCGGAGCCGCCCGAGCCGGGCTTGCCGGCGGTCCCGCAGGCCAGCCTGGACAAGCTCGCCGACCAGCTCGAGGCCCTGCAGGAGGTGGCCGAGCTCGACCCCGAGGAGGTCCAGAGCATCGAGCAGACGCTCAAGGACCTGTCCGAGGCCAGCGACCCCAGCGAGGCGGGGCTCGAGGCCATGGATCGCGTCGAGGACCAGCTCGGCGCCATGGCCGAGGAGCTCCAGGCCGCCAACGAGCGCGCCCAGGAGGCCCTGACCCAGGCGCGCAAGGGCAGGGAGATGCCGGACCGCTCCGCCATGCAGAAGGCCCTGGAGCAGATGGCCGCGGCCGGCCTGGCCCACGAACTGCCGCCCGAGCTGGCCGCGGCGCTGGCCGCCATGGACCGGGGTCAGCTCTCCGAGTTCATGCAGGACATCGACCCCTCGCAGCTCCGGGCCATGAGCGAGGCCATGCTGCAGGCGCTGAAGAACAAGGAGCTCCGGCTGATCGAGGCCCAGCTCATCCCCGGCGAGTGCGACGACCCCTCGGAGTGCGAGGACGCCTTGGTGATCGTGGGCGGCATGCCCGGAGAGGGCGGCATCACACGGGGTCGTGCCGACGCCGATCTGACCTGGGGCGAGGAACGCGCCGATCGCGACGCGCTCTTCTCGGCCGAGATCCTGCCGCCCGGACAGAAACTGGCTCTGGAGCAGAGCATGGTGATCGGAGAGGTCCTCGTGGACGCCGAGGCCGACGCCACCGCCGAGGCGTCGGGCCTCGTCGGCACGCAGACCTCCCAGGGAGGGGCCACCTGGCGACGGCGCCTGGCTCCCTCGCATCGAGACGCCGTCAGCACCTTCTTCGAGCCGGAGTCCGACCAGGATGAGTGAGCTGCTCTCCCCCGAACAGGTCCAGCGGGGCCAGTCCCTCGCCCAGGGTCTCCTCGACGGCCTCAACCAGCGCCTGCTGGACCAGGGGCCGCTGGTCGAGCTGGTCGTGGTCGCCTGCCTTGCCCGCGGCCACGTCCTGCTCGAGGGCCTGCCGGGCCTGGGCAAGACCGAGCTGGTCAAGGGCCTGGCCGCGCTGCTCGGCCTGGACTTCATGCGCATCCAGTTCACCCCGGACCTGCTCCCCGGCGACATCACGGGCGGGCAGGTCCTGGAGGAGGACGACGCCGGCCGGCGCCGCTTCGTCTTCCACCGGGGCCCGATCTTCGGCAACGTGGTGCTCGCGGACGAGATCAACCGCGCCTCGCCCCGCACCCAGTCCGCGCTGCTCGAGGCCATGCAGGAGGCCCGGGTCACCGTCCTGGGCGAGACCCACGTGCTGCCCCAGCCCTTCTGGGTCCTGGCCACCCAGAACCCCATCGAGCTCGAGGGGACCTTCCCCCTGCCCGAGGCCCAGCTGGACCGCTTCCTGTTCAAGCTGGACGTAGGCCGGGTCGGGCACAGCACCCTGTCGACCATCCTGCGAGAGCGCAGCCGTGGCCGCCCACCCCAGCCCTCGGCGGTGACCGACGCCGAGCGGCTGGCCGAGCTCTTCGCGCTGGTCGACAGCGTGTTCCTGCCCACCGCGGTGGCCGACTACATCGCTCGCCTGGTCGAGGCGACCCACCCCGACTCGGCCCTGGCGCCCGATCTGGTGCGCAACAACGTGCGCTACGGCGCCAGCCCTCGGGCCGCCATCTCCATGGCCGAGGCCGGGCGGGCCAAGGCCCTGCTCGCGGGCCGGCCGAACGTCGGGTTCGAGGACGTCAAGGCCGTCGCGGCTCCCGCCCTCGGCCACCGCGTCGTGGTGGACTACCGAGGGCGCCTGGACGGCGTCAACGGACCTCGCATCGCGCAGGCGGTGCTGGCCCACGTCGACACCCTCCCCGAGCGCCTCCCGACCGAGGTCGCCTGAGCTCCGTGCTGGGACTCCTGCTCACCCTCTCCAGCGCCCACGCGGTCCAGACCCAGGCAGACAGCCGGTCCGGGCTGCGCGTCGAGACCAGCTACGCCTGGCCCGAGCGCCTCGGGCAGGGCTTCTACCCGGTGCACATCCGGCTCGAGAACACCCTGAACGAGCCGCGCGACATCCAGCTGCGGCTGGAGCAGAGCTACGGCTACAACAGCACCGTCGAGCGCTCGGTCCACCTGGACGGGGGCCAGCAGGTCGAGCTCGACATGCTGTTCCCCGCCTTCACCGAGCAGTCCGCCAGCGCCAGCCTGTACGTCACCGAGCAGGGCGCGTACGTCTCGACGCTGACCAACATCGGCCCTGGTGACCACGCCCCGGTGGTCTACACCCAGTACCTGTTGGTCGGGCCCGACGCGCTGGCGCTCGAGGACGAGCTGGACTGGATCGGGCGACTGGGAGCGACGGACCACGAGAGCATCGGCTCCGCCAGCTTCGGGGACCTGCCCCCTCAGCACGCGGCCTTCTCCAGCGTGGACGTGGTGGTGCTCGACGCCCGCGAGGAGCTGCCCACCACCGGCGAGCTCGACGGCTTGCTGGGCTGGGTCCGGCTGGGCGGCACGCTCCTCGTCGTCGGGAACCCGCAGGGCGCGCACGCCCACCCCGATCTGGACCCCTGGCTCCAGGACCGCTTCGCCTGGCAGCCCTACCTCCAGAGCGGCGTCATGCCGGGCGTGCTGACCTGGACCATGGGGCGCGGCACGATCTCCTTCCTGCCGCCCGAGGACCTCGACCATCCTCTGGTCCTGCGCAGCCGCATCCAGCAGTCCTCGGACTCCCCGCTGACGCGGCTGCTGCCCGCGGGGAACGGGTCGCACAACCCCGGCTTCACGCCCAGCATCCCCGGGGTGGACGCGCTGCCTCGCGGGCTCTTCGCGCTGCTGGTGCTGCTGGTCGCCTTCTTGCTGGGGCCCGTCAACGCCGTGATCGTGCGCTACGCGCTGAAGCGGCCGGCGCTCGCCCTGTTGACCACCCCGATCCTGGCGCTGGGGTCCACCGGCACGCTGGTGGGGGTCGGCCTCGCCCACAACGGGCTGGGGGTGCGGGCGGCGCGGGTCACCGTGACGATGCTCGATCAGCGCGCGCATCGGGCCGCCGTGCACGAGGTCCGGCAGATCTACGCGGGGCTCTCCCCCGGCAAGGGGCTGCGGCCCTCGGCGGACGCCTGGGCCTTCCCCACCCGGATCGAGTGGGACTTCCAGTACCAGGCCAGCTGGGACGAGGGCCGGGTCGTCGCCGGGGACATGCTGCCGGTCCGCGTGGCCACCGATCACGTGGTCATCTCCGAGCGACCCGCCCGCCAGCGCCTCGAGCTGGACGGTCACACCGTCAGCAACAGCCTGGGCGCCACGGTCGAGCAGCTGGTGCTGCGAACCGAGGGGCAGTCCTGGGGCCTGGCCGCCCCTCTGCGCGCCGGCGCCAGCGCCGAGCTCGTGCCGCTGCCCGAGCCCCTGGCCCACCTCGAGTCGCTCTGGTCCAGCACCTCGGCCAGCGGCCCCGTGTCCTGGCCACCCAAGGGCCTCGGCATGCCCGAGGACAGCTACGTGGCGCGGATCGACGCCTCGCCCTTCGCCGAGACGGAGGGGCTGAGCATGCGCGAGGACTTCGGCGAGCACTGGGTGATCGGCGTGATGGAGGAGAGCCCATGAGCTGCCTCGAGGTTCAGTCCATCACCCGGGTCTTCGACGACCTCAAGGCCGTCGACGAGGTCAGCTTCTCGGTCGAGGCGGGCCAGATCTGCGGCTTCATCGGCCCCAACGGCGCGGGCAAGACCACCAGCATGCGCATCTGCGCGACCCTGGATCTGCCCGACGACGGGGACGTGCTGGTGGACGGCATGAGCGTCCTGTCCCACCCTCGCGAGGTGCGGCGACGCCTGGGCTTCATGCCGGACTACTACGCCTCCGAGCCGAACATGCCGGTGGCCGACTACCTGGACTTCCACGCGCGGGCCCAGGGCCTCCGCGGTCCCTCTCGCACCCGCGCCATCCGCGAGGTCGTCGAGTTCACGGGCCTGGGCGATCTGGTCGCCAAGGACTGCAGCGCCCTCAGCAAGGGCATGCGCCAGCGGGCCGGACTGGCGGTCACGCTGCTGCACGACCCCGCCCTGCTGATCCTGGACGAGCCCGCCGCGGGCCTCGATCCTCGCGCCCGGGTGGAGCTCCGCGCGCTCCTGAGCGTGCTGGCCGAGCAGGGCAAGGGCGTGCTCATCAGCTCCCACATCCTGACCGAGCTCTCCGAGATCTGCGACGTGGTGGCCGTCATCGAGCAGGGCAGGATCCGGGCCTCGGGCAAGGTCTCGGACATCCAGCGACGGCTGCAGCCCGACCCGCTCTACTTCCTCCGCGCGCTGGCCCCACCCGACGTGGTCGAGCAGCGCCTGCTCGAGCAGCCCGGCGTGCACGCCCCCCGCCAGCAGGACCAGGGCGTGGTCTTCGCGCTCAGGGGCCAGGAGCAGGACCTGGCTCGCCTCGTCCACGCGCTGGTGGCGCAGGACCTGCCGGTGGTGGAGCTCCGCCAGCTGCACGCCGATCTGGAGGAGGTCTTCCTGTCCCTCACCGACGGGAAGGTCCAGTGAAGCGCGCGTGGACCTGGATCGACGACCGCCTGAACCCCATCCTCGTCAAAGAGGTGCGGCAGGCCCTGCGCAGCCGCTTCTTCCTCGGCACCTACGGGCTGGCCCTGGTCATGGCCACGGGCATCGGCATGTTCGTCCTGATGGGCGCGGACAGCGACGAGCTCGGCACCATCTTCTTCGGCACGGTCTACGCCTGCCTCGCGGCCGCCACCATGGGCCTGGTGCCCTTCCAGGCCTTCCTCGCCGCGGGCGGCGGCTGGGACGCCGAGAAGACCAACATCCTGCTGCTGACAGACCTTCGGCCTGCCCAGATCGTGCGCGGGCGCTTGCTGTCCTCGGTGACCCAGAGCCTGCTGATCCTGCTGGCCCTGCTGCCCTTCCTGGGGCTGGCCTTCCTGCTCCCGGGCGTCGACCTCGGGGTGGCCGGCGTGGTGCTCGTCACCACCCTGATCTTCAGCGCCTACCTGTCCTGCCTGACCATCGCGGCCAGCTGGCTGACCAGCAACAAGCTGCTGCGCGTCCTGCTGATGACCTTCCTCGGCGGCTCCCTGCTCTGGTTCACCGGCGTGGCCGTGGCGCTGGGCATCGAGATGCTGGACCACCCCGACAACATGGCCGACGACGAGTTCTGGTGGGCCTGGGCGGCCATCGTGCTGCACGGGGGCGCGGTCGCGGCCTTCGCGTTCGCGGCCGCTTGCGCGCGCATCGCCCACCCCGAGGAGAACCGCTCTCGGCCCCTGCGCCTGCTCACGCTGGTCGTGACCGCCGCGCTGCTCGTCGCGATCTACGTGCTGATGGACCAGACCAGCAGCCCCGACGACGAGATGGTCGTGGCCCTCGCGGCCTACGGCTCGCTGACCCTGACGGTGCCCTTCGCGTTCTTCCTGACCGAGCCCGAGCGCCTGGGTCGACGGGTGCGCATCGACCTGCCCCGACGCCGCCTCCTGGCCCTGCTGACCGCGCCGCTCCAGCCCGGCGGCGGCAACGGGTTCGTGCTGCTGCTGGTGACCTGCGCGGCCTTCTTCGGCGTCCTGATCCTGGCGCCGCCGCCCAACGTGGACCAGTGGCGGGACGAGTACCTGCCCGGGCTGCTCACCTGCGCCTCCTACCTGATCATCGCGGTGGGCGTCACCACGCCCTTCTTCGCGCGATGGACCGAGCGGACGCCGGTCCGGATCCTGGCCGTGCTGTCCGCGCCGATGTTCTGCGCGGCCGCGATGCTGGCGCCGGCCTTCTGGGGCTTCGTCACCAGTGACCGCGATCTCGAGCGCTTCCGCCACGTCGGCAACCCGGTCTACACCATGGAGCAGGTCTTCCGAGGCAGCGGTGACGGCTACGAGCCGCTGCTGTTCCTGGGGGTCATCACCGTCTTGATGCTCAACGTGCCGCGGGTGATCCGCGGCCTGCGCCTGCTTCGGAGCGCCGGTGCCTCGACCTCGACCTGAAGCCCTGGCGCTGGCCGAGGCCTACACGCTGGCGCTGCGCCTGCCCGCGGCTCAGGGGCCCTCGGGCCACCACAAGGGGCGGGGCACCGGCGCCAGCGTCGAGTTCCAGGACCACCGCAGCTACCTGGCCGGGGACGACGTCCGGCACCTGGACTGGCGCGCCTACGCGCGCACCGACCAGCTCCTGCTGAAGCGCTACCGGGAAGAGGTCCGCCCGACCCTGGACCTGGTCCTGGACCTCTCCGCGTCCATGGCGGCCGATCCGGACAAGGCCCAGCGAGCCGTGGATCTGGCCGCGCTGTTCGCCCGGGCGGGCGCGGCCGAGGGCCTGACGGTGCGCATCTTCGCCATGGGCGACAAGCAGGAGCGCATCGAGCTGGACCGGCTGCTCGGCCAGGGCCTGGACTACACCGGCGTCCGACCGCTGGACGAGGCGCTGGTCGGCTTCCGCAGCGGCAGCGGCGTCGTCCTGCTGCTCTCGGACTTCCTCTTCCCCCACGCCCCCGACAAGCTGGTCCGCAGCGTTCGAGCCGGACGCCTCGGCCTGGTGCAGGTGCTCTCGGGCTTCGACCTGGATCCGGGGCGCGGGGGCGCGGTCCGCTTCGAGGACAGCGAGACCTCGGAGCTGGTCGACCTGAGCCTGGATGAGGCCACGCTGGAGCGCTACCACGGACGCCTCGAGCGGCTCTGCGACGGCCTGCAGGTCGAGGCCAGGCGCCGGGGCGGGGTCTACGCGCGGGTGCGCTCGGACCTGCCGCTGCAGGGCTCCGCGCGCACCCTGCTCGAGGCCGGACTGCTGGGCCTCTGAGCGCTATGCTGCCGGCATGAGCGCTCTCGTCGATCTCATCCTGGGCACCGGCCGCGTCGGCGGCGTGATCTCCCTGGTCCTGGCCGCCGCGTTGTTCAGCTTTACGGCCTGGGACTACACCGCCAACAACGGGTTCTTCGTCGCGCTGCCGGGCCTGGGGTTGCTCTTCACGCTCCTGGGCGCCGCGCTGCTGGTGCACGGCGACCCCGAGGAGATCGGCTCGATCGACGAGCGGCCGCTCGAGGCCGCGCTCGAGGACAGGCTCGACAGCACACCCATGCCCTTCTTCGTCTGCACCCGCTGCCGCTGCATGGCCGACGGCGCGATGTGCCAGCGCTGCAGCAG
>CALGIB010000660.1 GCA_937915955.1 uncultured Pseudomonadota bacterium | reverse complement strand
CTCGGGCGAGCTCCTATCCGCCAGGGCCCAGGACCACCTGCCCGGGGCTGGGCAGGGCGAGACCTGGGTGGACCTGATGACCCAGGGCACCGACGCCTGGGCGGACTTCATGGCCACCGTCAGCGACGAGATCGGGCTGGACGCCGACCCGGACGAGGTCCGAGGCCTGGCCCAGGGCAAGCTCATCCTGGGCGAGATCAGCGGCCCCAGCGACGGGCTGGTCTTCGTCAGCTCGGCCACCCATGGCGAGACGTTGACCGCTCGGGGGGCCGAGGTGGTCGAGGCGCGGGTGGTCGACCTGGCGCACCTGGACCTGCTCTACGCCAGCCCCGTCACCGGCCAGCTCCTGGTGGACGCGGGCGAGGCCGATCCGGTCGAGGACGGCTGGATGCGCGCGGTGGGAGAGCGCTACATCGAGGCCGACACCCTGGGCTGGGTGGTCGAGGTGCTGGCCGACCCCTTCGAGCCCGGCGACTCCGGTGACCCCGAGGACTCGGGCCTGGACACGGCCGACCCCGACAACCGCCCCGGCGGCTCGGGCGGGCTGATCCGCAACTGCGACGGCTGCGCGTCTGGAGGCTCGCCGGCGGGCCTCGCGGGGCTGCTGGGCTTGCTCGGGCTGGCGCTGCTGCGGCGGCGCTGAGACCACTCGAACACACAACAAGGAGGGATCCACCATGGATCTGAAGGACAGCTCTGCCATCGTCACCGGAGGCGGCTCGGGCATGGGCCGCTGCTTCGTCGAGCAGCTCGCCAAGGCCGGCGCGAGGGTCTTCTTCTGCGACGTGAACCCCGAGGCGCTGGCGGCAACCTGCCTGGACTTCGGCGTCCAGGGCACCCTGGCCGACGTCAGCAAGGAAGAGGACGTCGCCCGCCTGTTCGACGAGGCCGAGGCGGCCATCGGGCCGATCAACACCCTGGTCAACAACGCCGGCATCCTGCGGGACGGCCTGCTCGTGAAGAAGGACCGGAGCACCGGCGAGGTGCGCGGCCTCAGCAAGGCGAAGTGGGACGCGGTCCTGGCCGTGAACCTGACCGGGCCCTTCCTCTGCATGCGCGAGTTCGCCACCCGCGCGGTGCAGACCGAGCTGCGGCCGGCGGTCGCCGTGAACATGAGCAGCATCTCGCGGGCCGGCAACTACGGGCAGTCCAACTACGCCGCCGCCAAGGCGGGCCTGGTCGCGGACACCGTGCTCTGGGCCAAGGAGCTGGCGCGCTACGGCGTGCGCGTGGGGGCCATCGCGCCGGGCTTCATCGCCACCCCGATGGTCGCAGGCATGCCCGCCGCGGCGCTGGAGCAGGCCATCGCGCCGGTGCCTCTCAAGCGCCTGGGGCAGCCGGAGGAGATCTGGCAGGCCATCAGGTTCATCGTCGAGTGCGAGTACTTCACGGGCCGCGTGGTCGAGGTCGACGGGGGCTTGCGCCTCTGACTCGAGCGAGCCAACAGTGGCTTGGAGCGCCCGCTCCGAGGGCCTAGACTCCCAGCCCTCGGAGGCGGAGATGCTGCTGCTGCTGCTGGCCTGTGACCCCTGCAGTCCCGACGAGGTCTCCCTGGACCAAGGCCCCGACTGGGACGACCTGATGCTGCCGCAAGGCGTCTCGGCCTGTGAGCCCGCCGTGTCGCTGTACCGCAAGTCCTTGTTCCGTGGGCGGGGCACGCCCGAGGAGCTCCTCGGTGGGATCAGCACCTCGCTGCAGCGCGCGGGCTGGAAGCCGCTGGAGGACCCCCACGAGTTCGCTCGGGGCGACAAGAAGGCCATCGTCGAGGTCCTCGCCCACACCGAGTCCGTGGCCGAGGCCCGGCTGCGACAGGTCGACTACTTCGACGTGTACGCCAGGTTCGCGGACTGGGACGCCGCGATGGTCAGGGCCCGGGAGGTCGAGGCTGGCCTCCGGTCTGTAGAGCTCGAGACAGAGGCCCCCGGGACCTGCCCCGAGGCAACGAAGCCCACCGGGCGGGTCGACCTGCGCGCCCTGAACGGCGAGCCTGGGACCTGGTCTTCGAACGCCTTCCGCGTACAGGTCGGCCTCCCGCCGATCACCGAGGGGCAGCTCAACGACCTGGGCTATCACCAGGCCCGCTACGCCTACGCCGAGGCCCTGGCCGAGGGACCCATCGCGCTGGTCGGTGTCGTGGAGACCGTGGCTCCCAGGGTCGGCGAGGGGGGGGCCTTTGACTCGGGTCTGAGCCGCGGCGGCGTGTGGGTCGTCCGGGACGGCGCTGTGATCTGCCAGGGCAGCTTCGTCGCGATGAACACGCCGGAGGTGGAGTTCGGCAGGGGTACCCCGGCCCAGGCCTTGGACGCCAACCTGGAGTCGAGCGCGTACGAGGCGATGCTCCAGACCTGCACGGACCTGGTCGGGACCGAGCTGCGGTGACGCCGGGAGGAGGCCCGGCCTCCGCTCTCGCCTCCGATGGGATTACGTTAGACGGTCCGCCCTCGAAAGGAAGCCCCCGATGCTCGCTCTCCTCGCCCTCGCCTGCACCAGCGGCGCCGACACGGTCGCCAGCCTCCCCGCGCCGCCCATGGGCGCGATGGCCCCGGCCACCGCTCAGGATCCCAACGGCGTCGTCGCCAGCTGGAAGGGCGGCAGCCTGACCTACAAGGAGGTCCAGAGCGGGATCCAGAATGAGCTCGCCGCGCTCGAGATCGAGTACCTCCAGAGCCGCTACCAGCTCGAGTCCTCGGCGGTGTCCGAGGCGGCGCTGATGAAGGTGCTCGAGGCCGAGGCCGCCTCGCGCAGCATGAGCGTGGAGGAGCTGCTCCAGGTCGAGGTCGAGGCCAAGGTGGCCCAGCCCACCCAGGCCGAGATCGAGGCCTTCTACCCCGTGGTCATGCGCCAGCTCCGCAACGCACCGCTCGAGGCCGTGCAGGACCAGGTCACCATGGCCCTGCTCCAGCGCCGGCAGGGCGAGCGCATGGGCGCCTACATCGAGGAGATCGAGGCCAGGTACGAGCTCCAGACCCAGCTGCCCTACCCGGACATGCCTCGCCTGGACGTGAGCGTGGACGACGACCCCTCGCTCGGCTCGGCCGACGCGGCCGTCACCATCGTCGAGTTCGCCGACTACCAGTGCGGCTACTGCCGGAAGATCTACCCCACGCTGCT
>CALGIB010000659.1 GCA_937915955.1 uncultured Pseudomonadota bacterium | reverse complement strand
GCTGACCAGCAGCGTCTCGGACAGCTCGGTCTCGTCGTGGGCCGTCACGGGCTGGCTCCGACCGAAGCTGACCAGGGCGTCGCCGGACCAGCCCTGCAGGGCTAGGACGGTGTCCTCGAGGTCGGCGAGGCCGGTGATCTGTGGGGAGCCCGAGGTCGAAGCCAGCTCGTACTCTTCGGGCTCGCCAGCGGCGTGCTCGAGCACCAGCAGGATGCTGTCCACGCCGGCCAGCGGCGACTGGTTCGTGGGTGTCAGGACCTCGAGCGTGAGGTCGTAGGTCGCGACGTCGCCCCGATTCAGGAGGCCGCCGTCGGTGCATCCCATCAGCAGGACGAGGACATTCATGGGCGGAGCGTAGCAGGGGGGAGGATAGGCTTTTGTCATGCTCCTGAAGAGCCAGCTCCTGAGCGCCTGGCCCGAGGTCTCGCACGGCTTCGGCACCGGCGCCCTGGGCACGGACTACGCCCGCGCGGCGGCGGAGTTGGGTTTGCCCGGAGCCCCCGTCGCGCTGGTCGAGCAGGTGCACGGGAGCGCGGTGATCCGGGGGGACGAGGCCGACACGCAGCACCGCTACCTGGGGCAGGCTGACGCTGTCCTGGTCTGCCGAGCGGGCGTCATCGCGGGCATCCGCACCGCAGACTGCGTGCCCATCCTGATGGCCGCACCCGGGGCGGTCTGCGCGGTCCACGCGGGCTGGCGAGGGACGGTGGCTCGCATCGCCGAGGTCGCTGTCCGCGAGCTCTGCGAGGCCGCCGGCTGCCGGCCGGAGCAGATCCACGCCGCCATCGGGCCGGCCATCTCGCTGGAGGCCTACGAGGTCGGGGACGAGGTCCTGGACGCCGTCGCAGCGGTGGCGCCCCCATCGCGCGTGATCCGGGGGCGGCGCGTCGATCTGAAGGCCACCAACGCCTTCCTCCTCGAGCAGGCCGGGCTGACGCGCATCGACGTGTTGCCGCACTGCACCGCCTCGGATCCCGAGCTCTTCTCGTATCGGGCAGATGGCCCGGGGACGGGTCGGCAGACCTCCTTCATCGCGCGATGCTGAGGTGAGCGCGCTCTGGTTGATGCTCGCCTGCACCGGCGGGAACCCCGAGCTGCAGCGGATCGACCAGGCTCTCGAGGCCTACGCCGAGGGCCAGGATCAGCTCGATCGCGGGCGCCCCCAGGACGCCATCGAGGCCTTCCAGCGCGCGGCGGCCCTGGATCCACAGTCGGCGACGCTGCAGCTCTGGGTGGGCAAGGCCCAGGCGGACGCCGGCGATCTGCCCGCGGCCATCGCCTCGGCCGATCGAGCTCTGCAGCTGCAGTCCTCGTTCACCGAGGCGCGCTACGACCGGGCCTGCTGGAAGGCTCGCGCCGGCCAGCTCGAGGGCGCGCTGGCTGATCTGGAGCAGGCCCGCCGGGACCCCTCCCTCGACCCCTTCCTGGTGCTCACGGATCCCGACCTCGTGGCGCTGAGAGAGCACGCTGAGCTGAGCCGAGGGCTGCCCCTCCCCGTCTTGCCGAGCTCGGTTCAGGCGCAGGAGGGCAGCGTGTTCCTGCGCGGGGAGTGGACCCTGGATCTGGCGGTCCAGCATCGGCCCCAGGACGAACTGCGACTCAGCGCCCCCGCGAGCAGCGCGCCCTTGCGGCTGCGCAAGCTCGTCGAAGACCGGGTCCAGAAGGGCAGCCTGGTCGAGACCAGCCTCCGCTTCAGCTTCACGGCCATCGGGGCGGGGCAGGGGACGCTGGGGCCCTGGACCGCCGAGGCGGGGCCGCTGGGCACCGAGCTGTCCACCGTCTCCTACGTCCTGTTGGCCCCCGAGGGGCAGGCCAGCGAGTCGGAGGCCCTGGACTTCACGCCCGTGTCTCGGCGCCTACAGGGCCTGGAGCGGGCTTCTCGCGAGGGAGACGTGGTGACCGTCGTCGGGCTCCCGGGCGACCGGATCGAGTGGGCGGCGGACCAGGTCACGCTGCTGGAGCTGCGCGAGGCCGGTCAGCCCGAGCGGGTCGGCTGGGTGGGTGTCCTGCCCCAGAGCAGCGCGGTCCGGCTGCTGCGAGGCAACCGGACCGTCTGGGAGCTCGAGCTCTGAGCGGTCAGTCCGCGCAGCCGCAGTTGTACTCGCCGCCCAGGGTGTTGCCAGAGAGGCTGACGTCGCAGTCGGTGACGGTGGTGTCGTCGGAGCAGACGATGCCGTAGCCGGTGTTGTCGTCGGCGCTGCTCTCGGAGAAGGCCACCTCGACACCGTAGAGCTGGGCGCCGCCCAGGCCGTTGCCGTCGAAGCTCACCAGGCTGAGGTCCAGCTCGGTGTCGCGGGCCTCGGGTACGCCGTCGCAGTCCACGTCCAGTCCGCCGTTGGTCGTCTCGGTGGAGCCCGGGTAGCGCGTCGCGTCGTAGTCGTCGCAGTCCCCGTTGGTGATGCTGTAGCCGTCACCGTCGTAGTCGCCGGTGTTGCTGCCGGTGTCCGAGACCCCGTCGCAGTCGTTGTCCTGGTAGTCGTAGTTCTCGGTCGCGCCGGGGTAGACGCTGGCGTCCAGGTCGTTGCAGTCGCCGTCGGCCACCCCGTAGCCGTCGTTGTCGGCGTCGTCGGTGCTGAGCCCCCAGCCGCCGTTGCCGCTGGAGTCCACGCTGTCGACGAGGGCGTAGCCGCCGTAGATGGCCAGGCCCGCGCCGCCGTTGTTGGTCAGCTCCGAGCTGGTGATCAGCGCCTCGACGTCGCTGACGACCAGGCCGTCGACCGCTGCGCCGTCGACGAAGATGTTGTCCAGCTCGACGTAGCCGACGCCCTTGGAGGGGGCGCCGCGGACACCCATCCCGACGCCCTGCTCGACGTCCTCGAGGGCGACGCCGCTGGCGATGAGGTAGGGCTCGGAGCTGCTCCACTCGGCGTAGATCGCGCCCCAGAGCTCGGTCAGACTGTCGCTGCTGCCGCTGCCGTCCACGCTGACGTCGGTGAGCTCCAGGCTGGAGTCGATGCTGTAGAGCGCGTTGAGCGCCGTGTCCGAGAACTGGGCGTCGTTCAGCGCGACGCTGCACCCGGTGGCGTAGAAGGCCTCGCCCGAGGTGGTCGAGGTGTAGCTGCCGTCCTCCTCGCCGTCCCGGTAGTAGGTCGTCTGGCGGCTGGCCGAGTCTGAGCCCGACACCGCCAGGCCGCTGATGTCCAGGTCCGACTGGTAGCAGTAGACGCCGAAGGGGCCGACGTTGGTCAGCGCGTTGTCGGTGAGCTCAGCGGCGTCCGTCATCGAGTAGAACCGCATCGCGTAGCCCCAGTAGTTCTCCCAGGTGTTGTTCTCGATGATGGTGTCGCTGCCGCCGGACACGTAGATGCCCAGAGAGCCGTCGGTGAAGGTGTTGCCCCGCACCTCGAGCAGGCTGTGCTCGGAGCTGAAGATGTCCTGGCTCTGCTTCTCGTAGAGGTAGCCGTAGGTCACCGGCACGACCTGGTACTTGGCGTAGCTGCCCGCAGTCACCGTGTTGGAGAAGGCCGTCGTCATCGTCAGGTCGGTCTCGCTGTCGACCGAGTCGATGTAGCTGTAGGCGCCCTCGTTGTAGAGGTAGATGATGTCGCCGGCCTCGAAGCCCTCGGTCACGAAGGTGGCGTCGGGGTCGGTGAAGGCCGCGCTGCCGGCCGTGCTGTTGCCGTTGACGCCGGCGCCCATGTAGGTCCAGCTCTCGTAGCTGTACTCCACGTACTCGTCGGCCAGGTTGTCCTCGAAGGACGTGCCCTCGACGATCAGCCCGCCGGTCGAGTTCTGGATGCCGCCGCCGCTGGGGCTGTCGGCGACCAGGGAGTTGGTGAGGGTCAGGTTGCCCTGGTAGTTCCACAGGCCGATGTCGCCGTGGCCACTGGACTCGATGCCGTCCAGGACCATGTTGGACTGGACGCTGACCATGCCGACCTCCTCCGAGTCGGTGATGGCGCCGCCGGTCCAGGTGATGTCCGAGGCGTCCGCGCGCACGGCGAAGCCCATGCTGTAGCTGCCGCCGATGTTGATCTCCTCCTCGGGGTGGACCTGCCGGAGTCCGAGCACGGAGACGTCGGTCAGCGTGGCGTCGGCGCTGCTGAAGTACAGGCCGTTGCGACCCGTGTTGATCAGGGTGACGGTGTCCATCACGGCGGTGATCTCGGCGCTGTAGGGGATCACCTGCAGCGAGGCGTTGTTGTAGCCGTCGATGGTCACGTTGGTCAGCGTGGCCGTCGCGTCGGTGGCCACGACCATGCCGCCGCCGGACCAGGTGCTGGCGTCGGCGTCGGTGGTGTCCCAGACCAGCTCGGGCGTGCCGGTGATCGTGACGTCCTGGACGACCACGTCGTCGGTCTGGGCGACCAGGTACATGCCCAGCGTGTAGCAGTCCAGGGTGCTGACCTCGCGCACGTCGATGGCGCCGAGCTGCGCGAAGATGCCGTAGAGGCCGCCCTCGATGGCGTCACCGGTCATCGTGAGGTCGCCCTGCTCGACGTAGACCCCGACGAAGTTGTCGACCAGCTGGTTGTCCTCGGTGATCAGCGAGCCTCCGTCCCCGAAGAGCGCGAAGCCGTCCACGACGTTGGTGGCGTCCGTGTACAGCGTGCCGCTGACGGCGTTGCCCGTCACCGTGACGACCGCGCCCTCGCTCGAGCGCACGGCGAAGGCGAGGGGATCGGTGAACGTGTTGCCGCTGATCGTCGCGGTGCCGCCGGAGACGCTGATTCCGCCGTACTGGGGCGCGGTGAAGCTGGAGTCCGTGACCGTCAGGGCGCTGTTGCTGGCCTTGATCGCGGTGTTCGGGATGTCGACGAAGGCTAGCTCGGACAGGGTCGCGTCGGCGGACTCGATCTCGATGCCGTTGCGCGTGGACGTGACCGTGAAGCCACGGACGGTGACGCCGCCGGCCTGGATGGTCAGCGCGGGCTCGTTGACCGGGGCCTCCCATGTCATCAAGTCGGCGCCGGGGCCCACGATGCTCAGGTCGTTCTTGGTGACGAGCAGGGTCTGCGTGAAGGGGCTCGGGCACTCGGACAGCGAGAGCGTCGAGCCCTCGCTGGCGACCGTCTGGGCGTCCTCGAGCAGGGCGTAGCCGCCCTCGCCGTCGACGAGGATGCAGCCAGGCTCGTAGTTCTCCTGCTCGCCGCCGCTGTCGTCGGTTCCAGGGTTCTTGTCGCCGTTGCCACCGTTGGTGCAGCCAGCGAGCGCCGCCAGGCCGGCGAGGAGGAGGGTAGGACGCGTCATCAGGAGGGCCTCGTGGAACCGGGAACGGACCGCAGCGTATCTGTGGGATGCAGCGCTCACAACCGTGTTGCCGGCCCGAGGCCGCGTTAGGCCGGCTGTCCCCCCGGGAGGCCCTCGAGATGGACCGCGAGCAGCAGCTGAAGCGCCTGGAAGAGATGAACGCAGCCGCGCTGGCGGGTGGGGGCCAGTCCCGCATCGAGCGCCAGCACGCCGCGGGTCGCAAGACGGCTCGGGAGCGCGTGGACCTGCTCTTCGATCCCGGCACGTTCCGCGAGCTGGACCGCTTCGTGACCCACCGCTGCACGGACTTCGGCATGGCCGCGCAGAGGGTGCCCGGCGACGGCGTCGTCACAGGCTACGGGCGCATCGACGGCCGGCTGGTCTACGTCTTCGCCCAGGACTTCACGGTCTTCGGCGGATCGCTGTCGCACGCCTTCGCCGAGAAGATCTGCAAGGTGATGGACCACGCTGGCAAGAACGGCGCTCCGCTCATCGGCCTGAACGACAGCGGCGGCGCGCGCATCCAGGAGGGCGTCGCCAGCCTCGGGGGCTACGCGGACATCTTCCTGCGCAACACCATGTACAGCGGCGTCATCCCGCAGCTGTCCGCCATCATGGGGCCCTGCGCGGGGGGCGCGGTCTACTCGCCGGCCATCACGGACTTCGTCGCGATGGTCGACAAGAGCTCCTACATGTTCGTGACGGGGCCGGAGGTGATCCGGACGGTCACGCACGAGGAGGTCTCCCAGGAGGAGCTCGGCGGCGCCCACACCCACATGGCGACCAGCGGCGTGGCCCACTTCTCTACGCCGGACGAGGACGCCTGCATAGCGCTGCTGCGCGAGATGCTGTCCTTCATGCCGCAGAACAACATGGAGGAGGCCCCGCCCAAGCCGACCCAGGACCCGCTCGACCGCAGCTGCCCGAAGCTGGACGAGTTGGTCCCAGTGGTGGCGAACAAGCCCTACGACATCCGCGAGCTGATCACCGAGATCGCCGACGACCACCACTTCCTCGAGGTCCAGGGCGAGTACGCCAAGAACATCGTGATCGGCTGGCTGCGGCTCAACGGACGCAGCGTGGGCGTGGTCGCCAACCAGCCCGAGCACCTGGCCGGGGCGCTGGACATCGACGCGAGCCTGAAGGCCGCGCGCTTCGTGCGCTTCTGCGACGCCTTCAACATCCCGCTGCTGGTGCTCGAGGACGTGCCGGGTTTCCTGCCGGGGACGGCCCAGGAGTTCGGCGGCATCATCAAGCACGGGGCCAAGCTGCTCTACGCCTTCGCCGAGGCCACGGTGCCCAAGGTCACGCTCATCACGCGCAAGGCCTATGGCGGGGCCTACTGCGTCATGAACAGCAAGCACCTGCGGGCGGACTTCAACTTCGCCTACCCCACCGCGGAGATCGCGGTGATGGGCCCCGATGGCGCGGTCAACATCATCTACCGGCGCGAGCTGAAGGCCGCCTCTGACCCGGTCGCGCTCAAGGCGAAGCTGGTCGAGGACTACCGCGAGAAGTTCGCGAACCCCTACCAGGCCGCCTCGCTGGGCTACGTCGACGAGGTGATCCTGCCCAGGACGACCCGGGCCAGGTTGATCGACGCCTTCGACAGCCTGGAGAACAAGCGGGACGAGATGCCCGCGAAGAAGCACGGCAACATTCCTCTCTAGGGAGGGGGGCCCGCGGCGCGCCCCCTGCGTCGGGGCGCGCTCCCCGGGCTAGGGCCTTCGGCGCAGGCGGATCATCGCCAGGAAGAAGACCAGCATCCAGATGCGCCCGGGGATGACGACGCGCGCCTTCCGGCCGTGGGTCGCGCAGCCGGTGTCCTCGCAGCCGCTGTCGCTGGAGCAGCCCGAGTCCCCGCAGCCGCCGTCGGCGCTGCAGCCCAGGGCCGTCTCGAAGTCGATGCCGCCGCCTTCGCCGCTGCAGCCGAGCGGATCGCCGCCCTCGCAGCCGGGCACCTCGAGGGGCTGGACGCTGTCGACGTCCAGCAGGATGAAGCCGCCCTGCCAGACGGCCTCCTCGTCCGGGATCCAGAACACCGTGTCGACGCCGATGCCGTAGAAGCTCGGGATCGCGATGACGGGCAGCAGGTCGGCCGGCAGGAAGCCGTCCAGCACGGTGGGGATGAAGCTGTCCAGGCCCTCGCCAAAGCCAGGCTCCAGCAGCTCGTTGTAGGGCTCGGTGTACTCGATGCCCTCGGTGTCGAAGAGCAGCTCGGGCGCGAAGGCCGTGCTGCTCAGCCCCGGCTCGATGCCGACCTCGGTCGTGATCGCCACCTGGAACAGGCGGGTCATGCGGTCGTTCAGGTTCGCCGAGAAGTCCAGGCCGAACTCCTCGAGCAGCAGCCGCATCGGCGCGCCGTCGTGGGACCAGAGCATCTCGGGCGGGTGGTTCGGGTTGGTCACCAGGCCCAGGGTCTGGGGCTCGTCGAAGAGCGCGGCGAAGTCCTCGCCGAACATCGACGCGAACAGCTCGGTCGTCAGGTCGATGCCGCCGAGCTCGCCCACGTCCAGGCACAGGCCGCCCGCGGCGTAGACGTTCCAGAGCACGTGGTCGACGTAGTCCTTGTTCAAGAACAGCGCGGCGTCGTACTCCAGGGAGCTGTCCCAGGCCGTCTCCGAGAAGCCCGGCCAGTCCGCTCCCGAGAACTCCGAGCCCTGGCTCTCGGGCACGCAGTCTGAGAGCACGCTCGGCCGCACGGTGCCGCCCAGCCCCAGGGCCAGGCCCGCCTCGTCCAGCTCGAGCAGGGTGGGGTAGAGCACCAGCGCCAGCTCGGCTTCGCCCAGGCTGAAGCTCGTGTCGATGACCAGCGCCCCGAGCGCGTCCTCGACCGTCAGCTCCAGGTCGGCGCCCAGGCCCTCGAGCTCGGGCTCGACCAGGCCCATCACGATGTTGGTGATGTTCTCGGGGTCGTCGACCAGGATGAAGCTGATGGCGTCGGCCAGCGTGCAGTCGGCGAGCGGGTTGCCGATCGGCGAGATCTCCAGGGTCGGGTCCTCGACCGTGGCGTCCACCCAGGGCGTGCCGTCGGGGTGCTCGGACAGCTCGAGGGCCATGCCGATGTGGGCCACGGCCGAGGTCGTCGGGAACTCGAGCACGCAGGTCTCGTCGAGGTCGACGAGGAAGCTGCAGTCCCCCTGGACGGTCAGATCGGCGGGGTCGGACTGGATGCTCAGGTAGAGCGTGATGTCCAGGCGCCCGTCGCTGGCGAGGATCTCGACGTCCTCGGCCCGGAGCACCAGCTCCGTCTCTTCCAGCGCGTAGGTGAGGGGATCGGACTCGGCGTCGCACTCGACGGCGCCCGAGATGTCCTTGATCGGGATGGCCGCGGGCACCAGGCCCTCGATCGCGTCGCCGACATGGCGCAGGCCAGTGTTGGTGAGGTGCAGCGCGAGGGCGCGCTCGATCTCCTCGCCAGGAGGCATGGTTCCGGCGAGGGCAAGGGTCAGGAGGAGGTGCATGGTGGCGCGAATGATACTTCCTCGGAGCCGGGCCTTGGGCCCCGGATGTCAGCGGGCGCTGCAGGCGGCGGCGGCCTGGGTCAGCACCTGCTCGCAGGCGAGGTGGGTGCAGGAGCTCTGAAGGGCTGCGCAGGTCCCGTCCGGCTCGGCCACCGCGATGCAGTTGGCCGTGAAGACGCCCGCGCCGAGGCCGCAGAACAGGGCGCCGTCGCAGGCCTGCGCCCGGTCCAGGCCCTCGCGCAGGCAGAGCGCCCGTGGGGCTCCCTGGCCCAGATCCAGCCCCGCCTGAGGGGCCGGGGACAGGTGCTCGCGGGCGGCGTCGCCGACACAGAGGACCGCGAGCGAGAGCAGCACCAGCGCGAGCGCCAGCGCGGCCTTCTTCATCGCTTCCTGTCGATGCGGCGCAGCGCCCGGCTCAGGCGGTGACCCCTGTAGATCACCTCTCCCTCCCGGTCGTAGACCACGAAGTAGGGCACCGCGGCCCGCCCAGCGAGCAGCTCTACCGCCGGCGCGGACAGGCTCTCGGCCGGCTCGCCGGGCAGGCTCACGGCGCGCACGGCCACGTCGGGGTGGGCCTCGACGTAGCTGCGAAGGGTCCGGGCGGACTCGTGGCAAGGCGCGCACCAGGAAGCCCCCACGTCCAGCACCGTGAAGGCCCCGGGGCCCAGGTGGTCCAGCGGATCGACGGCCTCGCCTCGCGAGATGACCTGCACGTCCCCGGTGCTGGGCACGTCCCAGGGGTCCGGGAAGCCCTGGGCGAGGGCGCTGGCGAGGAGCAGCAAGGTCACCTCAGATCGTGGGAAGCCGGATCTCGGGCTCCTTCTTGCGGCGCTTGTAGAGCACGATGATGTGGCCGATGACCTGCACCAGCTCGGCGCCCGCGGCCTCGGACAGGGCGGCGCCGAGCGGCTTGGCCTCATCCAGGCAGCCGCCGCCGACGCGGACCTTGATGATCTCGTGGGCCTCGAGCTCTTCCGAGACATGGGCGACGACCTGTTCGGTCACCCCCTTCTGTCCGATCAGAGCCACAGGGCCGAGGGAGTGCGCGAGACCACGGAGGTAGCGCTTCTGCTTGCCGTTGAGTGCCATTGGCCGCGTCTATCGACCGCCGCGCTCCGAGTCGAGGACGGCCACGACGACGAGGTCCTCGGCGGTGCGCGCCCCGCGGGGCTCAGGGCGCCGGAGCCAGGCGGTAGACCGTGCCCGAGCCGTAGTCGGCCAGGTAGAGCTCGCCGGTAGGATCGCGACCGAAGGTAGAGACCAGCACCGGCCACCTGCCCAGGCTGCGGGGGCTGGCGGGCCCGCTCTGAGGCAGATCCAGGGCCCAGATCCGGCCGCTGATGAAGTCGGCCAGGACGAAGAGGCCCGCGAGGTCGGGGATGGCCGAGCCCGTGTAGACGTAGCCGCCCGTGACGGACTGGCCCTCGTCCCTGCCGTACTCCCATATGGGATCGACCATGCCCTCGGCGCTGCACGCGACCCCCGGCGGGAAGCAGTGAGAGGCCTCGCGCGTGTTCCAGCCCAGGTTGTCGCCGGCCGAGACGACGTCGACCTCCTCCCACTGGTCCTGGCCGACGTCGGCGACGATCAGGCGCCCGTCGGGCGCGAAGCTGTAGCGCCAGGGGTTGCGCAGCCCGTAGGCCCAGATCTCGGGCTGGAAGCCCTCGCGGCCGACGAAGGGGTTGTCCGGGGGCACGGCGTAGGGCTCGCCGCCGTCCACGTCCAGGCGCAGCATGGAGCCCAGCCAGGTCCCCGTCTCCTGACCGTTCCCCTTGGGATCGTTACGGAATCCTCCGTCACCGAGGCCCACGTAGAGCATCCCGTCGGGCCCGAACTGCAGCTGCCCGGCGTCGTGGTTCGCGTAGGGCTGGACGACCTCGAGCACGCGGCGGTTGGCCTGGACCTGACCCCGCAGGTCTCGGGCCGCCGCCACCCACTCCTCGATCACGGTGGTGTCGCCGCGCGGGCCCTCCTCGACGTAGTTCAGGTAGAAGAGGCCGTTGTCCTCGAACCGGGGATGGAAGGCCAGGCCGAGCAGGCCCTCCTCGCTCTTTGTCTTCACCTGGACCCGCGCCGAGAGCCCGCTGGCCTCGGTCCCGAGCTCGAACCACCTGAGATCGCCGCGCTTTTCACAGACGAGCAGGAGCGCGTCCTCGCCGGGCTGGAACTGCAGATCGGTGGGCTCGACCAGGCCGCTGGCCACCGCCTCGAGCTGGACCTCGATGTGGGGTCTGGCCTCGTCCGCGCCGGTGTAGGTCGCGGCCATCGCGGCGGACTCGGCCGCGTATTCCTGGGGAAGGACCTCGACGATCCAGGCCCGCAGGCGGTCCAGGTTCAGCGCCCCGAAGGCGACGAGGAGGAGCACGGCGGCGAGGCCGACCAGGAGCTTGGTGCGCTTCATTCCAGGGGTCTAACCTCGCGTGATACCGCCCTGAATCCACCGCTGGCTGACATCCCGCTAGGGTGTGCCTGCCAGTGACCGAATACAGGTCGCAGCCCTACTACCCACCCTATCGAAGACGAGGAAGCTGGAGTGATGGCCGAGCATCTCGACGCATACAAGGGCAAGACTGTCCTGATCACCGGTGGCGCTGGCGCCATCGGTAGCAACCTGACGCGCGAGCTGAGCAAGCACGCCGAGCGGGTCTTCATCCTTGACAACCTGGTGTCCTCGGCGCGGTGGAATGTGCCCTCGCTGCCGAACGTCATGTTCGTCGAGGGAGACATCCTCGACGAGGTCAAGGTGAAGCGGGTCTTCTTCGAGAAGCCCGACATCGTCTTCCACCTGGCCGCGTTCTTCGCGAACCAGAACTCGGTCGACCACCCCGAGAACGACCTGATGGTCAACGGAATGGGCACGCTGAAGCTCATGGAGTACGGCGTGCTGTCGGGGCTCGAGCGCTTCGTCTACGCCAGCTCGGGCTGCAGCATCTATGGCTCCGCGGCGCCGCTCCCGCTCAAGGAGGACTTCGTCAGCATGCACCTGACGACGCCCTACCAGATCACCAAGATGCTGGGCGAGCTGTACGCCAACTTCTTCCACCACCACTACGGCCTGCCCGTCGTGAAGGCCCGCTTCTTCAACAGCTACGGCCCCGGTGAGATCCCCGGCGAGTACCGGAACGTCATCCCCAACTTCATCTACTGGGCGATGAAGGGGCTTCCGCTGCCCATCACAGGAACGGGCGAGGAGACCCGCGACTTCACCTATGTGGGCGACATCGTTGACGGTCTGCTTCGCCTGGGCGTGAACGAGGCCGCCATCGGCGACGAGTACAACCTGGCCAGCGGGCGCGAGACGACCATCAAGGGGCTGGCCGAGATGATCAACGCCGCGACGGGCAACGAGGCCGGCATCAAGTGGGCCAACGTGCGCAAGTGGGACACCAAGAAGCGCCTGCGCGCCTGCGTCGACAAGGCCCGGGACGCGGTCGGCTACGACCCGAACACGGACTTCGAGTGGGGTCTGGAGCAGACCATCGCCTGGATGAAGGACCACTGGGACGAGATCGAGGCCTACAACGGCTTCGGGCCCGGCGCGTCCTCGGCGGTCCGTGACATGACGGTCACGGACGAGTCGAAGGACAGGTAGGGGTGTCCGTCAGCGAGCGCGTGCAGCTGTTCGGCTGCGCCTTCGACGTGGTCGACATGGAGCGGGCCGTGGCC
>CALGIB010000658.1 GCA_937915955.1 uncultured Pseudomonadota bacterium | reverse complement strand
TCCGTCGGCCTCGGCCGTGCCCGGGGGCTGCTCGCAGGCCAGGGTGCTCAGGTCGCTGTCGCCGTAGCCGTCGCCGTCGGCGTCCGTGTACCAGGTGCTGGCGTCGGCCGCGCTGTCCTCGTCGACGGCGCCGTCGCAGTTGTCGTCCAGTCCGTTGCAGAGCTCGACGGCCCCGGGGAACACGCTGGGGTCGAGGTCGTCGCAGTCCTCGTCGGCGTCGAAGCCGTCGCCGTCCTCGTCCAGGGGCAGCGCGGCCTCGGAGTCCGTGGTCAGCCCGGCGCTGTCGTAGACGTGGTCCTTGTTGCGGCAAGCGAGGGTCGAGAGGAGCAGGAGGGTCATGGGGTCTCTCGGTTGTAGGCCGTCATCATGCCAGCACGCCTCAGGGCCGGCGCAGCAGACGAGCGGATTCTGTGGCGTGGACCTGCACCCAGCTCCCCGAGGCCTCCAGCGCCGCCTCGAGCTCCCCGTCCACGGGGTCCTTGGCGGCCTTGCGGAGGACCAGCCAGGCCTGTCCTCGGGTTCGAGGCTGGGCGATCCAGTCCAGGCAGAGCTGGGCCTCGGTCGAGCCCAGGCTGGGCTGCCACCAGTTCGTGTGGCCCGAGACGGCCTCGGGGCGGGGCGCGAGGTGGACGCTGGTGGCGTAGCCGGCGCAGTCGAGCACCGCGTCGCTTTGCCCCAGCTCGGAGCGGACCAGGGCGGCGACGTCGTTGCTCTCCCCGTACCAGCGGTCCCGGGTCAGCTCGGTGGCGCCCCCTCGGTCCGAGGGGTTCTGCGTCCAGGCCAGGGCGATCAGGACCAGCGACAGCGGCCCGGCCACGGCGTGCTGGATCCAGGCCGGTCCGGGCAGGGTGCGGGAGAGCTGACCGAGGCCCACGGCGGCCGGCAGGGCGTAGAGGGCGGCGAACTGCAGCAGGTAGCGAGGCGGGGTGGGCGAGGCGGCCAGCATGATCAGCCAGGCCGCGCCGGTGGCGCCGAAGAGGAGGACCGCGGGCGCGCTGCCTCTCCAGCCCCTGCGTCCAGGCAGCAGCGCCAGCGCGAGGCCGAGCCAGCCCAGGGACCCGAGCGGGAGGTGGCGGGGCAGCCGCCGCTCGATGTTGTGCCGCACCAGGGCCCGCCCGCAGGGGCCCGATATCGTCGAGGGCTCGAGCAGGAGGTTGGGGGAGTAGGGCTGGCAGGCGGCCTGCAGGTCGGCGTCTCGGGAGACCTGTATCCAGTGCCCGAAGACCCCCTTCTGGATCTCCCGGATCCGCTCGCCGGAGAGGTTCTCGGCTTGCGCGGGCTTGCCCACGTCCTTGGCGAGCAGCGCCAGCGCGAAGAGGGGCACCAGGGTCCAGCGCAGCCAGCGGGTGCCGTAGATGCGGCCGTCACCGACCCCTCCGGCGCTGACCATGCCCCAGGCCACCAGCACCAGGGGGATGGGCAGCAGCAGCACGCCGCGTGGATCCGTGGCCGCCATGGCTGCGCTCGCGAGGCCAGCGAGCAGCGCCAGCTCGGGGCGACCCCAGCGGGCGGTGCAGGCCGACAGCCCCAGGGCGAGCGAGGTGGTCCCCGCGAGGGTGGGGTAGATCGTGACCCAGTGCGTCGCGTCCAGGTTGCCCGCGGTCAGGCCGACCAGCGCGGCCGCGGTGAAGCCCGCCCAGGCCCCGCCCA
>CALGIB010000657.1 GCA_937915955.1 uncultured Pseudomonadota bacterium | reverse complement strand
ACGCCGTGGGCGGCACCATCCTGGCGGCCCGAGGCGCCCTGGACCAGGGTCTGGGCATCAACCTGGGCGGGGGCTTCCACCACGCCGGGCCGGACCAGGGCCACGGCTTCTGTGTGCTCAACGACGTGGCCGCCGCGATCTGGACCCTGCGCCAGGAGGGCTTCGCCGAGCCCGTCCTGATCGTCGACACCGACGCGCACCAGGGCGACGGCAACCACCTGTTCTTCGCGGACGACCCCAGCGTCTTCAGCTTCTCGATACACCAGGGCAACATCTTCCCCACACCCAAGCAGCGCGGGGACGCCGACACCCCGCTGCCGCCCGGCGCCGACGACGCCAGCTTCCTGAGCGCGCTGGAGGCCCAGCTTGGACCTCTGCTGGACCAGGAGCGGCCCGGCCTGGTCATCCACGTCGCGGGCAGCGACGTGCTGGGGGACGATCCGCTGGCGGGCCTGGACATGAGCGTCGAGGGCCTGGTCGAGCGCGACCTGCGGGTGCTGCGGGCCGCCCGGGAGCGACAGGTCCCGCTGCTGCACGTCCTGGCGGGTGGCTACGGGCCCAGCTCCTCGAAGGCCCAGGCGCTCTCGATCGCGGCGATGCTGCGCGAGGTCGCGATGGCTCCACCGGCCTCCGGAGTGGGGCCCGGGTCGGGGTAGGCTGGCTCCCCGGAGGGAGGGAGCATGGCCACGCTCAGCAGAAACGGGCCCGACGGCCACCCCGAGACGCTGCGCCTGCAGGACCGCCAGGTCGTCCAGGTCGGCACCGGCCTGTTCGCCATCCAGCGGGCCGGCCGCATCGACCGGATCCTGCGCCCCGGTCAGGTCTTCCTGGTCGATCCCGGGCGGCACGACGACGTCCTGGTCTGCCTGGAGTCGGGGCAGGTCAGCCTCAGCAAGCCCGGACCGAGCAGCCCCGCGCGCGCCCTCGCGATGGCGGCGCAGGTCGAGTCCCAGAGCCTGCAGCGCTTCGATCTCCAGCGCGGCCTGCTGGACATGATCGGCCCCAAGGGCGACATCCCGGGTGGCCCCTACGACAGCAACGACTGCCACCTGGTGGCCATGGTCGTCGAGGACCCCGGCTTCCGCAGCCGCGTGCCGCGGACCCTGCACGCCCAGCCCCTGTGCATGCCCCGCTACCTGCTCGTCTTCGCCGACTACGAGGGCTTCGGCGGCGTGCGCCAGGACGGCAGCAGCACCCGCCGCGTGGACCTGAGCTACCGCGAGACGACCCTCCTGGCGCCGGTGGTCCACGCGGGCGCCGGCCCGGGGCTCTACATCCCCGAGATCTACCCGGACTCGATGATGGCGGTGGTCGCCGGCCGAGAGGTCTTCGGCTTCCCCAAGCGCTACGCCGAGACCTGGATGCACGACGGCAGCGCGGGCACCATCGTGGACGGCAAGCTGGCAGCCCAGCTCAGCTACTCGCGCCTGCATGCCCTCGAGTCCGAGGACCTCGCCCTCGAGCTGGCGGCCATGATGTTCCGGGGCCGACAGGGGCAGCACCTGCCCAGCGCCGTCAGCGCCCTGCCCCTGACCGAGTGGGCGCTGGAGGCCGTCGACACCTTGCCCATCTTCGTGCAACGGCGCGAGGCGGACTTCCGCTCCGGGCGGGAGTGGACCACCCACGAGATCATGGCGGTGCCCTTCCGCATCCACAACGCCCGGCAGGCCTGGCGGCTCCAGATCGACGAGGTCCACCTCGTACACCACCGCTGGCGGGGCGGGACGGTCCTGGCGGCCTGGGAGGTCAAGGTCGGCATGGAGCTGCAGACCGCCTACCCGGTCAGCGACCTGCGACCGAACGTCCGAGGCCGGCTGCGGGACCTGAGGCGCCGCCCCATCGCCGCAGCCCACCGGGGCGCCGAGGTCCTGACCGGCCTGCTCACCCAGGCCCAGCCCATGACCGTCACGCCGCCGGCCCCCGCCGCTGGGGTGGTGAGCCCCGGCACGCACAGCCTGGTGCAGGGATCGCCCCAGCCGGTGCACGTGGCCTCGGGCCACGAGCTCGAGGTGCTCAACGGCGTCGTCGCGCTGTTCGAGGACCACCACTTCCAGGCCGTGCTGCGGCCCGGCCAGAGGCTGGGTCGGTGGACCGCGCACAAGTCCCCCGCCAGCCCCGCGGTGCTCGGCAGCATGAAGCTCTTCGGCCTCACCGACGCCCAGGTCGAGGTCCGGCCGGTGGCCCCCAGCCCCAGCGTGGCGCAGCTGCAAGGCGAGCTCGAGCTTGCCGAGCGCCTGCACGACCAGCTGAAGGACCACATCGCGTGGCGCTTCGAGGGCGACCTGGCCGCCAGCCACGAGCGCAAGCCCTACGTGGGCCGCACCACGAATCAGTGCTGGGAGCTGGACGCGCCCGGCTACCGGCCCCGCCTGCCCGCCGGCCTGCTCCGCCTCCCAGGCGTCGGCCCCGCGCTGGTGCACCAGCACCACGAGCACCTCGGCCCCAAGGGCAGCGACGCCCGCCTGGACTTCGAGCAGGTGGGCATCTGGCTGCCCGTGCTCCGACTCGGCTCGCGCACCGCCGCCCAGCTCGGCTTCCTGCTCGTCCGCATCTGGCAGAACAAGCTCACGGCCCTGCAGATCAGCCGCGACCTCGGCGACTACAACACCCGCTACGGCCGCGTCGCGCGCTACGACGATCTCAGCGGCAAGCCGCGCTGGGCGCTGTTCGGCGACGGCCAGCCGCTCTTCGACGCCCCGCACCTGGACGAGCCGCCCCACTCCAGCCAGATGACCTCGCTGCCCCTGGCCAGCCTCTGGGAGCGCGCCCTGGAGCGGATCACGACGACGATGCACGGCTACGCCTGGAAGAAGAACCCCCCCGGCGGCATCGACTCCGGGGCGGACATGCTGCACCGCTGCTCGGCCCGCGTGGGGCGCCTGCGCATGCTGCGCGGGCCCAGCGAGCCGGTCCAGATCGGCTACCGGCCCCTGGCCGGGGCCAGCGTCAAGCGGGCCTGGCTGATCCGCTCCAGCGTCGAGATGCTGCCGGCCCGACGCATCGGGTTGAAGCGCTTCCTGGGTCGCTGACGGTAATCGTTCTCTGCATTCACTCTTGACTAAACGAAGCGAACGGCGCATACAGTTCGCGTCATGCCACCCCTGTCCCCCACCGAACACAGCTTCGTCGAGCAGAACGGCCTCTTCTTCGAGAGCTCCGGGCTTCCTCGCATGGCCGGCCGCATCCTGGGCTGGCTGTTCATCTCCGATCCCCAGCTCCAGTCGCTGACCGAGATCGCCCAGGCGCTCGGCGCCAGCAAGGCCTCGATCTCGACGAACACCCGCCTGCTCGCCAGCACCGGCCTCATCGAGCGCACCAGCAAGCCCGGCAGCCGCGGCGCCTACTTCCAGATCACGGCGGACGGCTGGACGTCGCTGCTCGAGGCCAAGCTGCGCGCCGTCACCCACTTCAAGGACCTGGCCGCCCAGGGCCTGGTCCAGCTCGACTACCCGCCCGAGCGCCTCGAGCGCCTGCGCGAGGTGCACGACTTCTACGCCTTCTTCGAGAACGAGTTCCCCGATCTGATGGCTCGCTGGCACGCCAGCCGCGCGGCCGAGGAGACCCCCTGATGATGACGCTCGCCCTGACCAGCCTGCTGTCGCTGTCCTCGCCCGCCCAGGCCGAGGAGATCGACGTGATCGCGCTGCTGGACAAGACCGACGACATGAGCCGAGGCAGCTCCAGCCACGCGGTCATGGTCATGTCCGTGAAGACCGAGCGCTACGAGCGAACGGTGAAGATGGAGACCTGGTCCCAGGGCACAGAGAAGTCCCTGGTCGTCATCCTGGAGCCCCAGAAGGAGAAGGGCGTCGCCACCCTGATGGTCGACGACAACATCTGGAACTACCTGCCCAAGGTCGACCGCACGATGAAGGTGCCGGCCGCCATGATGTCCGGCGCGTGGATGGGCAGCCACGTCACCAACGACGACCTGGTCAAGGGCAGCCGCATGTCCGAGGACTACACGTTCACGCTCGACGACCAGCCGGTCGACGGCCAGGGCCGCTACCTCATCACGCTGATCCCCAAGCCGGACGCGCCGGTGGTCTGGGGCAAGGTCACCGTCGAGCTGAGCCCCGACGAGCTGCCCACCCGCATGGAGTTCTTCGAGGAGGACGGCACCCTGGTCCGCGTCATGAAGTACGAGGACGTGCAGGAGATCGGCGGCAAGAAGATGCCCATGGTCTTCGTCGTCGAGCCCGCCGACAAGCCGGGCGAGTTCACCCGCATGGAGTACAGCGAGCTCCAGTTCGACGTGGACATCCCGGACTCGAAGTTCTCGCTGCAAGCGCTCAAGAACTAGCCGGAAGCCTTCATGTTCTTCCTGATCCGAGTCGCCTGGCGGAACCTCTGGCGCCAGGGCCGGCGGTCGCTCATCACGGCCTCGGCCACCGCGGTCGCGGTCGCTCTCTGCATGGCCTCGACGGCCTTCAGCGACGGCATCTACGCCGTGATGGGCGACGTGCTCGTGACCCAGTCGCTGGGGCACGTGCAGATCCACCACCCGGACTTCCCGAGCCGCCAGCAGCCCCACCTCTCGATCGAACACAGCGCCGAGCTGCTCCGCGACATCGAGGGCATCGAGGACGCGCGGGGCGTCACCGGGCGCCTGTTCGGCAGCGCGCTGATCGGCCTGGGAGACGAGACCACCGGCGTCCGACTGATCGGTGTCGAGCCCTCCCGGGAGCTCACGGTGGTGCCCCTGGAGGACAAGATCATCGAGGGGCGCTGGCTGTCGGAGCGGGCCTCCGGCGAGGTCGTGCTCGGCAGCAAGCTGGCCGAGGAGCTGGCGGCCGAGCTGGGCCAGCAGGTCGTCGTCATCACCCAGGCCAGCGACGGCAGCCTGGGCAACGAGCTCTACGAGGTCGTCGGCGTCATCCGCACGGGGCGCTCCGCCGTCGATCGGGGCGGCGGCTACCTGCACCTGAGCGACCTGCAGAGCCTGCTGGCGCTGGAGGGACAGGTCCACGAGATCCTGGTGGTCGGCCAGGACCCGGACCACGCCGACGAGCTGCTGCCCCGGGTCGAGGCCGTGGCGGACCAGGGCCTGATGGTCCGCACCTGGTCCGAGGCGGATCCGACCACCGCACAGTCCATGGGCATCCAGAACTTCGCGGTCGTCCTGTACGTCGGCATCATCTTCTCGGTGGCCAGCCTGGGCGTGCTGAACACGATGCTGATGGCGGTCTTCGAGCGCACCCGCGAGCTCGGGCTGCTCAAGGCGCTGGGCCTCACCCCCGCCAGGATCACCGGCTTGATCCTCTGGGAGGCGGTCTTCTTGAGCGCGCTGGGCAGCGCCCTGGGGGGCCTGCTCGGAGGAGCGCTGGACTACCTCATCGTGACCCGGGGCATCGATCTCTCGGTCGGCGGCGAGGGCTTCTCGCAGATGGGTGTCACCTTCGATCCCGTCATCAAGGGCGTCGTCCGGCCCGAGGGGGTGCTGATCACGCTGCTCATGGTCTTCGCCATCTCCATCCTGGCGGCGCTGTGGCCAGCGCTGCGAGCCGCCACCCTGCGTCCCATCGACGCCATGCGGCAGGACTGAGCGATGCCGATGATCCTGACGCTGGCTGCCCGCAACCTGCTCCGTCACGGACGGCGCACCGCCATCACCACCGTGGCGATCAGCTGCGGCCTCGCCTTCATGATCTGGACCATGAACCTGAGCAACGGCATGCACGACGACATGCTGCGCCAGGGCATCTCGTCCACCGCCGGCCACGTGGTGGTGCAGGCCACGGGCTGGCAGGAGGAGCGCGAGGTCGATCAGCTCGTGCGGGACGCCAGCGCCGTCGAGCAGCAGCTACAGGCAGCGGCCCCCGACGGCACCGTGCTCTCGCGCATGTTCGTCTCCGGGCTGCTCACCTCGCCCGCGAACTCGGTGGGAATCGCGCTCTCCGGCGTGCAGCCCGAGCGAGAAGCCCGCATCACAGAGTTCCAGGACAAGCTCGTCTCGGGCCAGTACCTCGCCGCGGACGACGACCGCGGGGTGCTCATCGGCGCGCGCCTGGCGGAGACCCTGGACGTGGGCCTGGGCGACAAGGTCGTCCTGATGGCTCAGGGCGACGGCGAGGTCCAGAGCCGCCTGCTGCGGGTCCGAGGGATCTTCCGCACCGGCTCCGAGGAGGCCGACGGCTTCCTCGCCATGACGAACATCTCGGCCCTGCGAGACCTGCTGGGGGCGCCCGACAGCTCCCACCAGGTCAGCCTGCACGTGGACGGACTGGCCCAGGCCGGGTCGGCGATCGCCGCCGCGAAGTCCTCCATCGACATCGACGGGGCCGAGGT
>CALGIB010000656.1 GCA_937915955.1 uncultured Pseudomonadota bacterium | reverse complement strand
CACGCCGAGACGCGCTGATCAGCCGACGAAGACCCGGGCGTTGCGGAACAAGCGCATCCAGGGGCCGTCCTCGGGCCAGTCGCTCGGGGCCCAGCTGTTGGTCAGCGTCCGGAACACCCGCTCGGGGTGGGGCATCAGGATGGTCGCGCGGCCGTCTTCGCTGGTCAGCGCGGTGATGCCCTCGGGCGAGCCGTTGGGGTTGGCCGGATAGCGGGTCGCCACCTGGCCGAGGTTGTCCACGAACCGGGCCGAGACGAGGCCGCGCTCGGCCCCCTCGTAGAGGGCGCGCCCCTCGCCGTGTGCCACCGCCACCTGGATGCGGCTGCCCGCCATGCCGGCCAGCAGCACGCTGGGGGACTCCAGGACCTCGATCGTCGAGACCCGGGCCTCGAACTGCTCGCTCCGGTTGCGCACGAAGCGCGGCCAGGCGCTCGCGCCGGGGATGAGCTCCTTGAGCTGGCTGAGCATCTGGCAGCCGTTGCAGACGCCCAGGCTGAAGGTCTCGGGCCGCTGGAAGAAGCACTCGAAGGCGGCCCGGACACGCTCGTTGAACAGGATGCCTTTGGCCCAGCCCCCGCCGGCGCCCAGCACGTCCCCGTAGGAGAAGCCGCCGCAGGCGGCCAGGCCCTGGTAGCTGGACAGGTCGTCGTCTCCGGAGAGCAGGTCGCTCATGTGCACGTCGACGGCCTCGAAGCCGGCCGCGTGGAAGGCGGCCGCCATCTCGATCTGGCCGTTGACGCCCTGCTCGCGCAGGATGGCCACGCGGGGACGGCTCAGCTGAAGCAGCGGCGCGGCCACGTCGATCGAGGGGTCGAAGGTGAGGGCGGGGGAGATGCCCGGGTCGCCCTCGTCCAGCAGCGCGTCGAAGGCCTCCCGGGCGCAGGTCGGGTCGTCTCGCAGAGCCTGCATGCGGTAGCTGGTCTCGGCCCAGGCGCGGTGCAACCGACGAAGATCGTCGAGGAAGTGTCCGATCCTGACCTTGCGATCCCGCCGCGGTGTGGCCGCGACTCGAGCGCGCAGCCCCATCCGGCTGGCGAGGTGCAGCACGGCCTCCACCTCGGGCGCGGGGACCTGCACGACGCCTCCGGGCTCCTCGGCGAAGAGCTCGGCGATCTCGGTCACTTGAACGTCGAGTCCGATGCGGCTCGCGAAGGCCATCTCCAGGAGGGTGACCGCCAGGCCGCCGTCGCCGATGTCGTGCCATGCCAGGGCCAGACCCCGCTGACGGAGCTGGCCCATGAAGGCGTAGAGGCTCAGCAAGCGCTGGGGATCGTCGAGGTCGGCGGGCACCGCGCCCAGCTGGCCGTGGACCTGAGCCAGGGCCGAGCCACCCAGGCGAGCCGCCCCCGAGGACAGATCCACGTAGACCAGGGCGGTGTCTCCGGGCTGGAGCTGAGGGGTCAGGCAGGTGCGCACGTCCCGCACCGGCGCGAAGGCCGAGATCACCAGGCTCAGCGGTGCCGTGACCTGCAGCTTGTCGGCGCCCTCGTCCCAGCTCGCGCGCATGGACATCGAGTCCTTGCCCACCGGGATGCAGACGCCGAGGGCCGGGCAGAGCTCCATGCCCAGGGCCCGCACGGTCTCGTAGAGCACGGCGTCCTCGCCTGGGTGGCCGCCTGGGGCCATCCAGTTGGCCGAGAGCACCACCCGATCCAGGGCCTCGAGCTCAACGGAGAGCAGGTTGGTCAGGGCCTCGGCCACGGCGAGTCGGGCGCTGGCGGGTCCGCTGAGCAGGGCGACGGGCGGCCGCTCGCCCATGGCCATGGCCTCGCCGCTGAAGCCCACGTAGTCGGTGGTCGTGACCGCGCAGTCCGCCACCGGGACCTGCCAGGGGCCGACCATCTGGTCGCGCACGACCGTGCCCGTGATGGACCGGTCCCCGATGGTGATCAGGAACTCCTTGCTGGCCACCGTGGGCAGCCGCAGCACCCTGTACAAGCAGTCCTCGAGGTCCAGGCCCGCGGTGGAGAAGGGGGCGCGCGCCGGCGTCGCCGTCTCGGCCTGCCTGTGCATCTTCGGGGGCTTGCCGAGGAGCACCTCCAGCGGCATGTCGATGGGGCTGGGCCCGAGCAGGGCGTCGCTGAGCACCAGGCGCTGCTCGGCGGTGGCGTGGCCGACCAGCGCCCAGGGGGCGCGCTCGCGCTCGCAGATGGCCGCGAAGGCCTCGAGGTGCTCGCGCGGGATGGCCAGGACGTAGCGCTCCTGCGCCTCGTTGCACCAGATCTCCATCGGAGACAGGCCGGGCTCGTCGCAGGGGACCTGGCGCAGCTCGAAGCGGGCGCCGCGCCCGGCGTCGTGGACCAGCTCGGGCAGCGCGTTGGAGAGGCCGCCGGCGCCCACGTCGTGCACCGACGCGATGGGGTTGTGCTCGCCCTGACCCAGGCAGCGGTCCAGGACCTCCTGGCAGCGGCGCTCGATCTCGGGGTTGGCGCGCTGCACGCTGGCGAAGTCCAGCTCGGCCGAGGACTCGCCCGTGGCCATGCTGCTGGCCGCGCCGCCGCCCAGACCGATGAGCAGGGCCGGGCCGCCCAGGACCACGATGGCCGCGCCCTCGGGGATGGCGTCCTTGTCGACGTGGCCCGGGCGCACGTTGCCGTAGCCGCCGGCGATCATGATGGGCTTGTGGAAGCCGCGCCACTCCCGCCCGCCGCCGACCGCGGGCAGCTCCAGGCAGAAGGTGCGGAAGGTGCCGGTCAGGTTGGGGCGCCCGAACTCGTTGTTGTAGGCGGCGCCCCCGATGGGGCCCTCGAGCATGATGTCCAGGGCGCTGGCCATGCGCGGGGAGTGCCCGATGCGGGCCTCCCAGGGCTGCGGGAAGCCAGGGATCTTCAGGTCGCTGACGGTGAAGCCGCTGAGGCCGGCCTTGGGCTTGCCGCCTCGACCCGTGGCGCCCTCGTCGCGGATCTCGCCGCCGTTGCCGGTGGCCGCGCCCGGCGCGGGCGAGATGCCCGTGGGGTGGTTGTGGGTCTCGACCTTCATCAGGACGTGGGCCTGCTCGGCGTGGGTCCGGTAGCGGCCGTCCGCGTCCGCGAAGAAGCGCTGCACCGGGTAGCCCTCGACCACGGCGGCGTTGTCCTTGTAGGCAGACATCGTGTAGCCGGGGTTCAGCGCGTGGGTGTTCCGGATCATCGCGAACAGGCTGAGGTCGCGCTCGCGGTCGTCGATGGTCCAGCTGGCGTTGAAGATCTTGTGCCGGCAGTGCTCGCTGTTGGCCTGGGCGAACATCATCAGCTCGGCGTCGCTGGGGTCCCGCTCGAGCCTCCCGAAGGCCTCGACGAGGTAGTCCAGCTCGTCCTCGGCCAGGGCCAGCCCCCAGTCCCTGTTGGCGCGGGCCAGGGCCTCCCGACCCTGGGCCAGCACAGGCACATGGCGCAGAGGTCGGGGCGCCTCGGTGGCGAACAGGGCTCGGGCCCCTTCCAGGTCCGGCAGCGCGGCCTCGACCATGCGGTCGTGAAGGAGATGAACGATCTCCGTGGCTTCTGCACCCTCGATCGTCCAGGCGACGGCCCGCTCGATGCGACGGATGGCGGACAAGCCGGCGTTGCGCGCGATGTCCGTGGCCTTGCTGGACCAGGGGGAGATGGTGCCGGGGCGAGGCGTGACCAGCAGGTCGACGCGAGGCTCCCCGGACTCGGGCTGAGCGCCGTAGTGGAGCAGGGCAGCCAACACCTCGCGCTCGCTGGGCTCGAGCGGGCGCGCGAGCTCCACCAGGTGCACGAAGGTGGCGTGCAGGGAGCTGAGGCCGGGGGCCGAGGCTCGGGCCGCCTCGGACAGCTTCTCGAGGCGGAACTGGGAGCGGGCGGGGCCACCGAACAGCGCAAGCATGGGCACTCCCTAGCGGAGAAGACAGCTGGAGTGGCCGGCTAACGGACAGCCCAAGGCCGGATTGGGAAGGTTCGGCAACGAAGCGAGGCGCCTCAGCGGGCGTCAAGACCTCCCGACCTGCCGCGTAGGCCACGTTGACGCGGGACTCGACGGCCCTGGCCGCGGGCCAGGCCAGGGCCTGATCGCGCCCGGGATCGAGCACGCTCATGGGCGGATCGTACACTCGGTGGATGTTGATCCTCTTGTCCTGCGCGCTCGCCAGCGCGCCCCCTGCGCCGGAGTCGCCCGTGGCCGCCGAACAGCCCGTCACCCGGCTCGAGTACCACTTCGGGGACAGCTCGGTGCCGCCGCCGTACCACCGCAGCTACACCATCGCGGTGAGCGCCGAGCAGGTCAGCAAGGTGACCGACAGCTAC